>JBKHER010000259.1:0-4143 GCA_046540715.1 Halothece sp. | reverse complement strand
AGACTGTCACTGCTAACTTGAGCTTTGACGTTATTTCTGAAGCTGACTTTGATAATGCCCTTGGTTTCTACGCTGTAGAGGATGCAAGCGGAACTGTTAATGGTGTTGACCCAGGAGATGACGGTTACCTCGATGAGGTTTTAGGTGCTGCTCTCCAAGATGATGAAGGAAACGACGTTATTTTACAACGTAATACCACTGCTGAGGACTTTAGTGTAGAAGTAAGTGGTGGACAAATTATTGTTCCCTTCCTCCTCCCTGATGTGGGCGACATTGACGAATTTCCAGATGCAGCAGGAGGTGGCGATAGCTTCTTCGGCGTTGAAATTGGTGGTTCTGCAGGAGAAGTCTTTACTCCCTATGCGGCAGCTAACCCAGAAGGCGCTGACCACTTCCGCTTGTTAGGTGATAACATCTTTGGTGTTGAAGACCTTGTTGGCGGCGGTGACCAAGACTTTAACGACTTCGTCTTTGGTGCTGAATTTACCGTTGCTTAATCAGTGATAGATTCCTGAGTCATTCTGAAGTTGAAATAAAGCCCTCCCTAAAAATAGGGGGGGATTTTTTATGGCATAATTGGTGACAAGGCAACCACTATAAGATTAATGAGCATTACCTGTCAGCAACTAATTCAAGCTCACCAAGAAAGTTGGGAACAAGCAACGGTTCATTCTTTCTTAACTGAGTGCCAATCTGGGAAAATTAAGCCTAGTCAGTTTAACACTTGGTTGGTACAAGATTATCTGTTTGTTGTCCAATTTACTCGGTTTTTAGCAACTACTATTGCTAATGCACCTGTTCCCCATTTTGATGTTTTATTAGGGGGAATGAGTGCGATTAAAGATGAGTTAAATTGGTTTCAGGAAAAAGCCCAAGAACGTAACTTAGATTTAAGTACAGATAAACAACAGACTTGTCAAGCCTATTGCGAGTATTTGCACGATCTTCAGCAAATGGCTTACCCCGTCCAAGCTGTTGCCCTTTGGGCGATTGAATTTGCCTATAATCAAGCCTGGCAAAAACCAGGGGCAATGGTTTCCCCCTATGATGAATTTGCCCAGCGTTGGGGAAATCCTGATTTTACTGAATATGTGAAGTTATTAGAAAAACAAGCTGATGAAGCCCTTGCAGAGGTAGATTCGGAAATGGAAAAACAAGTTAAAGCAACGTTTGTCAAAATTGCCAGCTTGGAGAAAGATTTTTGGCAAATGGCTTATAAGACTTCTAATACAGCAATATGATTTAGTTTGTAAAAAGTCCCACCCCCCTTAGTAAGGCAGAGTCGTTTCATTGTCGGGGTAAAATTCTAAAAGGAAAGCGCGATCGCCATTATAGTGATTCCAAATAACAACCATCAGGTTAGACGTAGTGAGAGCATCTTGGTCTCTACTAGCGACCGAGACGGTCGCACTACGGAAACTAATTGGAATGACTATATTTGTTCTGAATTGGCTTTGAAGTCGCGAAAAAAGCTGGGAAAATCTCCCCTATCTCCCTCTCTCCCCATCTTCCCACCTAGTAGTGATTTTATCAGAATGAAACAGCACTGCCCTTTGAAAGGGGGCTTAAGGAGTCGATGTGTAGCACTAATTGACTAAAAAAACTGGGGTGCTAGGATTCGAACCTAGGAATAACGAGACCAAAACCCGCTGCCTTACCGCTTGGCCACACCCCAATGGGTTGTCTTTCGTTCAACCTGTACTAATATAGCAAGGGCTTTTTAAAAATGTCAAGGGTGGCTGAGAAAATTTTGCCTTTCTTTTCCCTTTCCAGAAAAAAAGGAGAAACCACTGTCTCTCCTCTTTACAGTTGCTATGATTTGAAGAAGCGGGCCTGGGAGGATTCGAACCCCCGACACCGTGGTCCGTAGCCACGTGCTCTAGTCCACTGAGCTACAAGCCCAAGCGTTTGCTTGCCAACAATTTATAACTATAACACACACCTTAGCGATGACACAAGAGGAAAATTTAACTCATCTCAATTCTGCTGGAGAAGCCCGTATGGTGGATGTTTCCGAGAAGGCGATTAGTAAACGAAGCGCGATCGCGCAGGGAGAGATTAAAATGTTGCAGGAAACACTAGAAACCATTGCAGGGGGAAATGCACCCAAAGGTGATGTTTTAGCTACCGCCCGTTTAGCTGGAATTATGGCGGCCAAACAAACCTCACAGTTAATTCCTCTCTGTCACAGTTTACCGCTACAAAACGTCGAAGTAGAGTTAACCGCCGATTATGAGTTACCCGGATATCAAATTCGCGCCACAACAACAACTACTGCACAAACTGGGGTAGAAATGGAAAGTTTAACCGCAGTTTCCGTGGCGGCGTTAACGCTTTATGATATGGCGAAAGCACTAGAAAAAACAATGATCATTCAATCCATTCGGTTAATTGAAAAGACCAAGTAAATTAGTCATTGGATTTCAAATAACAAATAACTATTTTCTTAGTTTTTGCCACAGTTTAATTACCCATTTTTCTAGCCAAGCTAAAGCGCGATCGAGCCATTCTAAAATTCGAGCTAAAATGTGCTTTTCATAGCCTACTGGTATGGCTTCTGTTTGTAAATAATGTGAATTTTCTGATGCAGTTTCTTGCTGCTGAGTTTGATCATGATTCTTAGAAAGAGTGGTACTTAATTGTTGCGCGATCGCGGCGGAAAAGTCTTCATCACTAATAACTGGAGATAACTGTTTCCCCGTTTCTCCTTCTCCAAATAAATCCCCTTTTGTCAACCAATTTTCTGGTAAAGAAATCTCTCCCTCTGCATCAGATAACCCTTGATTTTCCTTTCCTCGAAAATAATCGAAAGCTGCTTCAATTAATCTAGCGATACTATAAGGATCACGCCTTAGCCCACTCTTATTAAATCTCCGTTGAGCAAATTTATAAACAGGCTGTAGCATTTTAGGGGAGTAACTTTCTCCCTCACCAGTTAATCGCTTTTGGGAGGTTACACCATAAAAATAATCGACTGCTGATCGAATCAGAGACAAGATAGCATTATTATCCTGTTTCCCTAAATTAGCTTTCCAGTTTCTAATTTTCTTAATGACAGGGCTTAATTTTGTCTTTTCCCAACGAGCAAGGGTGCGATCTAAATTATCCAGTTGATTCGGAGGTGGTATTTGAGAAATAGTATCAGCACCGGCGGGAAATTTTAATTGTGATTCTTGGAATAAATTTAGTCGTTTCGCAAGGGGGCTAGTTTGTATCCACAGGAGAAACTGTGATAACCACTGAATCGGATTTAAGCGTTGTTTCTTGGGTGAATTAACCACTCGCCACCACCAGGGTTGCTGCAATTCCTCGTAACATTCAATAATCACTTTAATTCGCTTTTTTAATTGCTGATGTTGCTGATCTGATAAAATATCAATGGTTTGATTATTTGTCGTGGCTAAAACTAGTTTTCCCGTTGTCATGTCACTAGCGATTCCCCGAATTAGGTGGGATTTTTCAGTTTTTACCTTTTTGCGAAAGGAATTAGCAGGTAAAAATGGAACTTGCGTCAACCAGTTTGCTTTTTTGGGGCTACTTAAAGGCTTAATTTCTACTTTGATTTTTTGGGGCTTCTTTTTACGCCAAAATTTGAGCTTTTCCCAGATTGAAGTTGAGGTTTCAGGAAGGGGAAGTAGTTGATAAGGAGTATATTTTAGCCAAGGTTGAAGACTATTTAAGATGACGGCGGTGGGTTGACTTCCTACAGAGGAGGTAGGTTGCTCTTTTGGCGGTAATAATAACTCGACGGTTTTATTTTGCAGTTGTTTTCCCAGTTGGGTTGAAGTTTGCACCAACAGGTAAAGGGGGTAAGCAATAAGTTGCACCCCCCACACAGTAGCTGTCTTGAGTTGTCTGAAACTGACTTTAGCGCGATCGCTCAAACGTAATGATTGGCGATTGATAAAGCTCAAAATTCGGCTTTTGTAAGGCGACATTAACTGATACTTCAAGACTGGACAATACTATATATTAATTGTAAAAGTAAAGCAATCATAGCGTACGTCTGTAAGTACGGGTTAACCTAAGCCAAGAGGTCACCCTCTTGACTCGGCTTCAGAACGGTACGTGAAACTTTCGCTTCATATCGCTCCTCTCCAAACGACGCTGTATTAACAGCACTCTTTATTCTTGATCTTAGTC
>JBKHER010000258.1:0-4149 GCA_046540715.1 Halothece sp. | reverse complement strand
TTAATTTGGGTTCTTTGTTCCTTATTCTTAACAACTTGCCAAATAACAAATAACGAATAACGAATAACATCCACCAACTCAGGAAAGTACCTCAACAGACTTAAGAAACACTATATTAATTCTCAGGATCACTATTTCCTGATTGCACTCGTGATTCCGCTTTTGCCATCACTTCTGCTTTATTTTCCAAAATTTGACCGGGATAATGTTCTAATTCTTTGGTAGAAAGGGCTATTCTGCCTTGATGTTCATCCACATCGACAATCATGACTTTAATGGTTTCTCCTTTGGCAAAAAGGGCTTCTAAAGATTCCACTCTTTTTTGGCTGACTTGTTTAATATGCAGTAATCCCGTTACGCCGGGGGCAACTTCCACAAACGCCCCATAAGGCTTGAGGTTAACAATTTTGCCTTCAACTAAGCGACCGGCAATAATATCTCCCATTGCGTCGGCTTTGGCAGCTTCCCGTTGGGATAAGACGAGACGGTTATCTTCAGGATTGACTTCAATCAGGAGTCCAGTTACATTCTGACCAATTAAATCGTCTAAATTGTCTGAAGCGAGAAGATGCGATCGCGGCATGAAAGCCCTTAATCCCATAACTTCGCCTTTAACACCCCCCCGATTGGTTCCAGTAATTTCCATTTCGATTGGTGTGCGATTCGCCTCGTACGTTTGTAGTGTTTCCCAAACTTGTTGTCGCTGTAATTCTCTTCGTGAGAGGGTGACTTGCCCATCGGCATCTTGTTCTCGAATCACTAAAAATTCCAGTTCCTCATCAAAAGGAATTACCTCCTCAAAGTTACGAACTGAGGCTAAAGCGGCTTCTGCAAGGGGAAGAAGTCCGGGAGATTTCCCCCCGATATCAATGTAAGCAACATTATTATCGTAGTTGACAGCTTTTCCGCGCACGACTTGACCTTTCTGAAACTGGTAATCGTAATCAGCAAGGGCTTTTTCAAAATCGTCTTGAGAGAAAGAAACGTTGGCTTGAGATTCAGGAGATGGATTAAAATCGGAGGTCATTGTAAGTTTTTAAAGTCATTGTAAAAAAGTTAGGGGAAACAAGAGAAATGTGAGTCAGGTTTCCCCCGAAAGTATGGGAAGTTATTTCAAAATTTCTTGAAACAATCCTTTCACTCGTTCCCAGGCATCTTGGGCGGCACTGGGTTGGTAACTCGCCCGTTGGTCACAGAAAAAGCCGTGATCGGCTCCATCATAACGAAAGATGCGATGGGGAATATTATGTTTTTTCAGTTCTGCTTCAATTTGATCCACTTGATCCAGTGGGATGAGGGGATCTGCTGTGCCAAAAAAGGCATAAATTGTCCCTTGAATGTCTTTAGTGCGAGTAATGGTCGGTTCACCGCCACCAGGAGTTTCAGTGACAATGCCAGCCCCATAAAAAGACGCTGTGGCTTGAATATCGGGGAGAGTCGCGGCTAAATAAGCAACATGACCCCCAAAACAGAAGCCAATACAACCAAACCCGTTACCTTGACATTGGGGAAGAGATTTAAGGTAGTTAATGGCGGTTTGAATATCGTTTAGCAGTTCGCTGGCTTTCGTTTGTTCTTTATATTTTCTGCCTTCCTCTAACTCTTCGGCGGTATAACCCACAGCAAAACTAGGGGCTTGTCGTTGGTAAATCGCAGGCGCGATCGCGATATACCCTTCTTGGGCAAGACGTCTGGTAACATCCTTAATATGGTCATTAACCCCAAACACTTCCTGAATAACAATTACCCCAGGATAAGTTCCTTGGGTGCTAGGTTGAGCGAGATAAGCGTCAACTTGGACATCTCCCGCATTCAGTTTGATATTTTCCGTTTTTAAGTCAGAAGCCGTCATGTTTGATGTAAATTTAGCGCAGTCTTCGCTTTTGAATTTTAATTTAATTTTGCTCTTTCAGGACTCCATCTTCCAAATAAGTAATTTGATCCGCAACATCTCTAATTCTAGGATCATGAGTGACAATTAAAACAGTAGCATTATTTTCTTTTGCTAAACGGCGCAATAATTCCGTCACGCGATGTCCACTGGTGGAGTCGAGGGCAGCCGTGGGTTCATCAGCCATAATTAAGGGAGGATTCCCGGCTAAAGCTCTTGCAATCGCAACTCTTTGCTTTTGTCCACCTGATAAATCTTTGGGTTTTTGATTGGCGTATAACTCTAATCCTACTTCCTCTAACAATTTTTGGGCTTCATAACGGGCTTTTTCTCCTTTAATCCCTTTCACATTGAGAATAATTTCGATATTTTCCGCAGCAGTAAGGGCGGGAAACAGATTAAAATTTTGGAAAATAAATCCGATATGTTGGCGACGAAAAGCGGTTCTTTTTTTTCGCGACAGGCGAGTAATTTCTTTCCCTAATAAATAAACTTGTCCTTGAGTGGGGGTTAACAAGCCTGCAAGAATCGAAAGAAAGGTGGTTTTCCCAGAGCCAGACGGCCCCATTAACAGTTGAATACTCCCTTTGTTTGCTTCCCAGTCAATCCCTTTTAAGATGGGAATTTCTTGTTTCCCAGACTGAAAAAACATAGTAATGTCTTCAGCACAGATTGAGACGTGGGAAGATAGGGTTGCTTCTGGATTAGATTTGGAGGGTCGTAAACTTTTAAATAACACAATAACGAGAAAGACTACGCTTTAAATACAATCGCCGGATCAACTCGGTTTACTTTTTGAATGGCAAAAATTGCCGACCCTATACACATGATAAGGGTAAGAATAAAAATCGCGATCGCGCTTTCGGGGGTAATCAATAACAAAGTCCCCTGATTGACATTAATACCATAAGCAATCCCTAAACAGAGAATCATCCCTGGAAGATAGCCTAAAATTGCCATCCATACGGCTTGTTCAATAATTACCCGATAAATCATCTCCGAAGAAGCCCCCATCGCCTTGAGGGTCCCAAATTCCTTCAGATGGTCAGACACAGAAGAATACAAAATTTGACTCACTACGACAATCCCAACAATAATTCCCACCACCGTTCCTAAGCCTAAAATGAAGCCAATTCCTGTGCGTTGTTGCCAGTAATCTTGAGTGACTTGGATTAATTCTTCCTGAGTATAAGCAGTGACATTGCTTAATTGGGTTTCTATTTCCTGTTGAACGGTTGCGATGTCTTCTTCGGGGGAAGCTTTAACCAAGATAAAGGTAATCACATCAGAAGCGACTAAATTGCGCGGGGGTGCTTCGGGATCAATCTCCATTGGTTCTTGATCAGGATGAAAGATATTGACACATTCTAGCTGCGAACTTCCTTGTGGTAGCTGACAATTCACTCGTGAAGTTTGTCCTGCTCTTAAATAAGCATTAGCATTGGCAAGAGAGGTGAGAACAAAGGGATTAGAAATCATAGAAGTATTACTCTGGGTAATGCCAACAATTTCAGCAGGTAGAGAATTCATCTGCACCTGCGCTCCCATTCCTGACACTTGTAAAGTTTCTTGATCTGTGGTATCAATAATGACGCTGTAGGGCTGATTTAAGTTTTCTATTTTTCCCTCTAACAAAGTTTCAGGTCGATACATCCGACCATTAGGGTTAAAGCCAATGACTCTAGCGCGGGCAATTTCTCCTTCTCTTGGAAACCATTGCGCCCCAGAAAAAATGAGTCCTTCAGCGCGATCGACACTAGAGAGATCACGAGCTTTAATTAAGTCTGAAACTGGGAGGGGGAGAGTCAGTTCTAATTGAACTAAAGTATCGGAAGTGACCCAGAGATCAGCACTAGAATTGTTAATTAATTTGACTGTTGATAAACTAAAACCACTAAAAATCCCCGTCTGTATGGTCACTAAGGTCACAGCAAATAAAATACCAGCTTGCGCCACTAAAAAACGAGGGATATCTTCGAGTAAGTTTTTACGAGCAAGGGAAACCATGGAATCAAAACTCAAGCCTTCAGCCAGTCTAAGATCTTTTTCAAGGTTAGCTCATTGAACCTCTCCCGTGATAGCGTTAGCTTAGCGGGAGGTTCCTGCTTGAGACTCTTATAGTGATTCCAAATAAAAACCATCAGGTGAGAAGTATTGAGAGCATCTTGCTCTCTACTAGCGACCGAGACGGTCGCACTACGGAACTAGCGACCGAGACGGTCGCACTACGGAACTAGCGACCGAGACGGTCGCACTAC
>JBKHER010000257.1:0-4151 GCA_046540715.1 Halothece sp. | reverse complement strand
CGATGCAAGCTCCTGAAATCAACGGCTAATCTTCACAGAATAGCTAACTAAATTTTGCCCCCTCTTTCGGGAGGGGGTTTTTTAGTGGAGTAGCCAAAATCATTCCTCTTCAACAATAATCGCATTTTGCATCTACAAAATGAAGGCTTTGACCCTTGAAAACACCATAACCCAAAGGGAGCGCGATCGCCTCGCTTCCGTCATTGTCACCGCATTGATGTTATAGATCAAGGGAAAATTGTCAAACAAGGCAAGCATTTGGAATGATATCAAATCCGAGAAATTAACCCTGATTTTGGAGTTAGGGAGCGAGACGCTCCCACTACACTTACCAATCGTTTGAGGAGTGCGAGCATCTTGCTCGCTATGCCAATTAATCAAACGGATTTGATATGAGCAGCGCTATAACCCGCTAGATGGGACGATTTGGTAACAAGTCATGCTATATAGCAATATGATCTGATTTGTAAAAAGTCCCCCCTAAATCCCCCCTAACCCCCCTTTGTAAGGGGGGAATTAAAGGGGGGAATTGAAGGGGGGTACAACTGATTTAGGATTGCTATAGCATGGACTTACAAAAGAAAAATGGTCAGCATTCAGAGCAAGTGTGATTTCTGATTCTCCCAAACATTAACTGTCATAATTCTTTTCAGAAGTGGATTACTTTCTAGTTTTTCCAATTATCCATGACATGACTTTGATGAGCTAGAGATTTTTTGACTGCTGATTGTAGATAAAGTTTTAATTTCACTTTCAATTAATATCTAAACTGATAATATCCACGTATTATAATTAACGTATTTTCTGTGATTATCTTTCAGGAACTTTTATAATTATTAATAACTTATTATCTGTGATCCTTAATTCTTTCTTTTAATAGCATGATGTTCTCTTTGGAAATCGAGATCCTATCGTATTATCATGTAATTTCTAAAGTTAACCAAGTTCCAAAATCACTGATATCAAAGTGTTTTGACCTCTTTACGCTAATAAATATAAGAGTAATATCACATAATGTTTTAAATCACTATTTTCTAAATAATCATTACTTCTTTTGATTTATTTTTTATAAATAAAAAAGCCAAGCAGAAATAGTGTAAAAGTAATATTACACAGAAATTTAAAATCCCTATTTTCAACAAATCAGTATTTTTTCGACTCAATTTAATAAGATAAAAATAATAATTTTTCAACAAATCAGTATTTTTTTCGATTCAATTTAATGAAATAAAAATAATAATAATAAGAGGTTAATTTTACTTTGAGCTAAATGAAATTAGGAGTTCTTTAATCATGAATTTTGATCAGGGAAACGATTTACTTTCTTTACATTATGACCACGCTCCTGATAAGGATGATGGGCATGCTACTGTCACCGGTAAAGTTCTTGTTGACACTTATGGAGTCAATCATGTTGTAGTTGGAGGAGCACATGGGAAAAATGAAGACTCGTATAATCCTGCATCAGAATCGGTTATGGATGCTACTTGGGGAGCTAATAATTGGATAAATGCCCACAATAATAGACAATTAGCGATCCAGGAATTAGGAGAAAAATGGCTCACAACAATTCAAAATGGTGGTCGCGTTTTTGTAGCGGAAGGAGGTCAAGCAGATACTAGTCTTGGTGCAGCCAAATATGTACTTAATAATGGCGGTGACCCTTCCCAAATCAAAATTGTTCAACACAGCCAGTGGAACATTGACCAATATGGTGATGGCGTACTCGATGCACTCATCGACTTAGGGGTTGAACATATAAAAATTGACGATGGTAACAGGTCGAACAATACAGCGGACTTAAATACCACTAATTCTTCAGTCTCTAATTTTGTTGATACCGCTCTTAATTCACCATGGTCTAGTGCTTGGGAAGCTGCCTTTGATTATTTGCCCCCAAGCAACAAATTAGATTTCTCTGATACTGTTGAGGCTCTCCACATCCTAGGCGTTAGTTCCGAGGAAGTTGCTGATCCAATTGATTTTGCCAATCTTTTCTTGGATGAAGCCCCCAGCAATGACGCGCCTGTCGCAGAGGATGACAAGGTCAGCACCGAGCCAGGAAACCCTCTAACCTTTTCGGTTTTAAGCAACGACAGCGACCCTGATCAAGATAGCCTCAGCATCGACAGCTTCGATGACTCCCAAACTCAAGGACTGGTTACCCAGAATAGCGACGGAACCTTTACCTATAATCCCAATGGGGAGTTTAGCAATCTCAATGCTGGAGAAACCGATAGCGACAGCTTTACCTACACCGTCAGCGATGAGAAGGGTAAGACTGATAGCGCAACCGCCACCATTACAGTTGAAGGCACTGAGGATGACCAGAATGCTAATAACGTCGTCGCTGCCATTAATGCTGGTGGGCCCGCTCTCACCCAGGCAGGGATTGACTTTGCTAGCGATGCTTTTTTCCAGAATGGGAATAGTTTCACCGATAATGACATTGGTAACGGTTCTCAACCTGAGTTTGACGGTACGGTTTACGAAACTGAACGCTATGGAACACCGCTCAACTATGAAATTCCAGTTGATGCCACTGGCAGTTATACTGTTGAACTATATTTCGCCGAAATCTACTGGAATAATGCTGGCGACCGAGTTTTTGATGTCACAGTTGAGGGAGAGAAGGTGTGGGATAACCTTGATCTCTTAGCAGAAACTGAAGGAGACATCGAGCAACCAGTTGTGTTCCAAGTGCCGGAGGCTGTCTCACCAGAGAGTTTTGGTGCTGCTGATGCCATTGATATTGATTTCTCCACTGAGGTGGACAACGCTACAATTAGCGGTCTTGTCGTTCGTTCTGCTGAGGAAGTTACCGATGAGATTACAGGCCCTATTGAAGTGGGATTATACAATGCGGAAAGCAATCGCTTAATTGAGAATATTCAAGATGGGAAGACCATTGATGGAAGCAACTTGGAAAACCAAAACTTGACGATTGCTGCCTCTGTTTCTGATAGTAGCCTCCAAGGTCAAGTAGAAAGCATGGCGCTTAATCTCAATAATGAGCAAGCAACTCAGATAGAAAATGTTGAGCCTTATGCCCTATTTGGGGATATTAATGGGGACTTCTTAAGTGGCAGTGGTATCCCACAGGGGAACAACACAA
The DNA here is from genome assembly GCA_046540715.1 of Halothece sp. Lineage (GTDB taxonomy): Bacteria > Cyanobacteriota > Cyanobacteriia > Cyanobacteriales > Rubidibacteraceae > Halothece. The sequence continues at coordinate 1,036 of JBKHER010000257.1, read as the reverse complement.
TAAGTTTTGAACTCTATAGTCAAAACGAAGCTAATGGCGATTTACTAGAGACGGTCACTATGGACTTTGAAATTATTTAGTAATACCGTTTCGGAAAAGTCAACCCCCCTTTTATCCCCCCTAACCCCCCTTTGAAAGGGGGGAACAATGGGTTGGTGTGTAGCACTAATTCTTAAAAATGGTATAACAGTTCAAGAGCGGTGTTTTTTCCAGAGTTAGATTTGAGTGGATCTCGATTGAGTGAAGCTCACCGACGCTTCGCGTCGATCGATTTTGCCGAAAACCATGCCATTTTGTCACATGAAATCGAAACCAGTCGGGATAAGAGTGTAACCGTGCTGCTTCTCGAACAGTAATACATCTGGGAAGATAAGGATGAATGGGACGAGGAGAGGTATAAGCCCCACGATTACTTGCAGTGCCTGCTCTCAAAGTATTACAAATTCCATCAGGATCAAGTTTAAAGAAACGACTAACGGGCTCTGTTTTTCCAGGTAGAGTTTCGGCAAACCTCGTCATTGATTTTTCTGTATGCTGCGTTCTTAAACTTGCCGTTAATAGACTGGAATCATAAGTTCTAGGATAACTGTAATCATCTTTCTTTCTTCCATTTTGTCGCAACTGATTGCTATAACAACTGGGTTTCCCAAATTCTTCGCTCTACTGCTTTCCCCAAATCTGAGGAGTAGTAAAGAATCCGCGCTTATTACACCATGAACCCAGAGAGCGCGATCGCGCTGGGTCAAATGACACTGGTGTAGCCTTGGGCTGCCCATTGCCACAGCAGAAGGATGGTAATGAAAGAGATTAGCCCCATGCGAACTCAGACGGTTAACCGATGTTCAGCTTAAGGCAGGGTTAGCGCGATCGTCACTCATACAGGTTGTCGAACTTCATCTGGTACTGATGCTATTTTACAGTTATGGAGATCTGTTTCCAGAGAAACTGTACAATGCTTACGCAGTATGGACTTTGGCTTTCATAAAACGGATTTAGTCAGTCCAACGGAATTGGAAGATTTAGAAGGACGCATTCG
>JBKHER010000256.1:0-4180 GCA_046540715.1 Halothece sp. | reverse complement strand
ATGGCGTTGATTTTAGAGTTAATCGGCTTCAAAAGATTGATCCTGAAACTTCAGAGTTTTACAATTTTCTACAACCGTTCGCACCACATCATCAGGAGTCCCATCAGGGATTTCCGCTTCAATTTCGAGGGTTACTTTCACTTTTGCGCCACTCAACGCGGTTAAATGTTGAATCACTTCATTCGCGATCGCGCTGGCATCTCGATTCATCCGCATCGCATCAATTTCAACATTACCATGAAATCGTTGTAACTTGGGTGGTTCTGGTTTTGGGTCACGTTTCGACTCGGAGTCATCTCCATGATTCGGTTTTGGATCAGGCTGGGGTTTCGGTTTGAGAGATTGTTTTTCTCTTTCTGCTTCAAATTGCTTTTGGGCGACTTCTGGTTTCACAATTAAACTGTGAGGACTAATCCTCGGATTAATCCCAGTTCCCGCTTGTAAATTAAGATACTTACCTTTCTTCTCATCAAAGCCCTCAGCATAAGCAAAATGGTCTGTCCAGACAGTTGAAGCGACTCCCTTACGAATCGCCTCCAATAATACCTCTTGATTTTGTAAACGAGGAAGATAGACATATTGGGTGAGATATTCCCAAAGGCGTTTTAGATCAATGTGGTGGGTGTTTTTCCAAAGAAACTTATCAAGGGCTTCTAATCGTAAGTTAATAGCAGCATATTGATTGAGCAAATCATCTTCATTTATTGCTTTTTGGCTCGATCGAAGAATCGGTGAACTCCCGTCTTTCCCTCCTGTTAGGGGGGATTTAAGAGGGGTTCGGGTTTCTTTCCACTGGATTTTCCCATGAGGATCAGGTTGTTCGGGAACTAATAACCATTGGTAGGTATCAGTAAGAATGTTATCCACATCTTGGTTGGCTTGGCTTAACTTGGTTGTGGCTTGGTTACTCTGGAACGCATCGAGATTAAGGATTTCCTTTTCATCAAGAATTGATTTCCAAGCCAGATATTGAGCCGTATTCCGTTCTAAGTTTTCAATCTTAGGCTGATCTGGAGCGAGAAATAACAGCGTATTCTTATAATACCGAGGACTGCTTCCTTTTGTGTTCAAGAGTTCCTCTAGCCATTGACGGGCGGGACTGTCTTCACTGAGACGGCTATGGTAGTGTTGAGGAGCAAGTACCACTAAGCGCACCCCTAAATAAGGATCATCAGGAACATCGGCTGTGGATTCTGGGGCAACATGAACCGCGCTAAACTCTCCCCGTGACTTATATTTCTTGAGGCGTTTTTTGATTTCCTCATGGACGGGATAAAGTTCTTCTAAGACTTGGTTTGCCCGTTCTTGTGCGGTGCGGTTAACATTGGGTTGGGTAGAAATCCAGTAGCGGTTGCCATCCACATAGAGATAAGTGGCTTGGTCAGTGAGTCGCCGTAGGGCATCGCTAAATGTTGCCACACTTTCCCCTGGTTGCACACAGCCCAGTTTAATCCGACGGTCTTCTAAACCCACATTCGCTGCTCGTAGTGTAGGGGCTGATCCCATGTAAATAGTTCTAGAAACACGACGACAAGCAGAATATCGTCCTAAATTGGGGTTAGCGCGATCGCGCTCTAAAGGTAAAGAGTTCGCCCCATCCACATCCTTATCAATAATCGGAGTCCAATTATCATCGAGATATCGCGTCAACTCCGACTGCACCTGACCATCATCCATAGGAATATGTGCAGGAAGAATCATCAAACTTTGGTCATTGCGTTCCCACAAAGAATGAATCACCTTCGCCATTAACCGTAACACCCCGCGAGTGCGCTGAAACTTATCTAGGGTTGACCAATCCTCATAAAGGCGATCAAATAATTCAGGATGAATCGGATAAGCATCCCTTAAACGCCGTTCATAGTCCTTCTCCTTACACTCACTGGGAAACTCTTGTTGCTGAGTCTGATACATCCGCGCAAACGCCCTAACCACAGCATCTCGCTGCACATATAAATCGGGATCAGTGGTACTTTGGAACAACCGCCGCCGTACAATCTCAAAACTTTCCTCAGCACTAGCAGGTCGCCAAGGAGATTCTACCCGACCAATGGCATTTTTTAGGCGTTCTGTCGCCTCATGTCCTTTTTCTCCCCCTTTTTCAATATCAGAAGCGGGAATACTCACCACCAATAACGTATCCTTTGCATTCTTCGCCGACTCGCTCAAAGTTTGGGCAAAAGTAAACTGGGTGTCAAACGTTCCCCCAGCTAAATCCCGATCTTCATGTAACTGACGCGCATAAGACACCCACTCATCAATTAAAATCAGACAGGGAGAAAAGCGATTAAATAGAGCCTTGAGCGCATCCCCTGGATTAGTCGCCGTCTGGTCAGCATTGCGAACAAACTCATATCCCTCTGCACCGCCCAATTGCCAAGCCAACTCTCCCCATAAGGTTTTAATCAGAGGACGATTCTCCTTTTGATGTTGGGGAAGATAGGGGTCAATGCCACTAGGCTGAAGTTTATTTCCTACTAACACTGCAATATTCACATTCTGAGGCGGTTCAGTGAGTCCAGTTTCTTCAAAGAGAGATTCTGTATCAGGAAGGTCTGAGATTTTCAGCGCATTACAAAGATGATATAACGCCAACATGGCATGAGTTTTCCCACCGCCAAAATTGGTTTGTAATTCCACAACTGGATCGCCACCTTGACCACTCAAGCGCAGCAGTGCTTTGGTTAATAATTGTTTTAACCCTTCTGTTACATAAGTGCGACGGAAAAACTCTGTCGGATCACGATATTCATCTGACCCTTCATCAAGATAAACCTGCCATAAATCAGCAGCAAACTCCGCTTGTTGGTAGTAACCCGAAGCCACATCTTGGTGCGGTGTTGTCACTTCTCGCCAGGGTTTTAATCCCACTGTGGGTTGTCCTTCCGTGGGTGTTACTGCAACGCGACGACTTTCTCTTCTAGCTTGTTCTTGAAAACGAACTCGTAATAATTCTTGTTTTTGCTTTTCAATTTCTTTGGCTTCGGGTGCGGATACCGCCGAGAGAAAACGACCAATGCTATCGAGAGCGCGGTAAGTATCGTCTGTAGAGATTGTGGAATTATGCGCCCAAGTGTTGCGAATATCTTGGCATTCTGAAAGGAGACTGCGTTCAGCTTTTCCGAGAGTTTTGCGGAACACATCGTTCCACTCATTCCACATCACTTTTAAAAATTCATAGAGATCAGTTTTAATCTTGTTTTGAGCGGTTACACTATCCTTATCGAAATCGATCGCCACACGCAGGGGCCATTGTTTGCTATAGTTAGCTTCCATTTCCCGTTGAAAGTAGGGATAGAGTCCCTCGTGGAGGAGTTTAAGGGCGCGACCGACTCGCTCATGGTTGGTAATGCTCATCGTCGTTTTCTTTTTTATTTTAGAAGGGATAAGGAGAAAAGGACAACATATCTGTAACTAGAATGTGTTAAAAAGTTTAATGATGATGTCGAATTATTCTTGATTTACCTGAATAACTTCAAAACTGCTTTCACCATTAATGCGATAAACGATCTGTTAGCATTTGCCATAACTGTTTCTGCATTGACCAGCCCCCGCGACAAAGAGCAAGGTACATGGCTTCAGTGAGGCAAGACCAAGTAGAGATTAAGGGTTTGCCTAGGGAGAGGATTGTTTTTTGGTAAGCAGAGTGTAAAGGCTGAGTTGGATCGACTAAACAGAGTAAAACCCCCGCATCACAGAGGATCATAACTCTAAGCCCTGCTGACGGTATTTGTTTAGCAACTGCTGGTGATAGTCTAGGGAGCTAGGATGTACCTCTAGTTGATCTACCTCTGAAAACCATTTCTCCCATTTCTCTTTGAGAGTTTGTTCTGAGGGAGAATCTAATTCTTCCCTAGCACCTTCAGGAGCATCGGTTACAATACCAGCGAGGGAGAGTAGTTGGGAACTATCTTTAGGAGTTAGCTTCCTCTGTAAGGCTTCATCGAGCAATTCTGCGATGCTTTCTTCAGGATGTTCTTTTAGGTAGGCTTTGAGTTCTTCAGCAAGTTGATCGGTTAATTCAATTGTAAGTTTTTTCATTTCCAAGGCTTTTAAGGCAGATACTCAACTTCATCTAATATTTTAGAGCCAAAGTGAGGACTTAAAGATTCTGGGGTAACTAAATCAATCTTACGCTCAAACAAATCTTCTAGAAAAAAACTCAATTCCATAAAATTCT
>JBKHER010000255.1:0-4182 GCA_046540715.1 Halothece sp. | reverse complement strand
TCGGAGAAATCACCTTCAGGTGGGGAGAGGGGGAGAGAGGGAGATGGGGAGAGGGGGAGCCGTTTACAGCCTGCTTTTTGCTAATTCTGGATGTTATACCATCTTCAAAAAGTCAACCCCCCTTTATCCCCCCTTCGCCCCCCAAAATAGCGGGGGGTTGGGGGGATCTGAATGTAGCGCAAATTGTCCAAAACGGTATTAGGAAAGGAGAACTTTTACGGTTTTTTCTTAAGAAAAAGTCAATTCAGAAGAAAAGAGCGCAAACGTCCCTATCCATAAGACTTTCGGGCGATTCCTTCCAATTTTTACCCCGAGAATGAAACAGCCCTGCCCAAAATAGCGGGGGGTTGGGGGGATCAGATCGTAGCATCAATTTTAAAGAAATGGTATTAGAAATGGGATAACTTTTGCATCCATTCCCACTCTTGAGCTAATCCTGTAGCCAGATCAACTTCAGGAGAATAGCCGAGTATTTTCTGGGCTTGACTGATATCTGCTGAGGTATCTCTCGCATCTCCCGTGGCTTTAGCATAATATTCACGGGTGATGGTTTTTCCTGTAATGGCTTCCATTTTTTCAATAACATCACTGAGAGAAACGCGACTTCCTCCCCCAATATTAAAGGGTTTTCCAATGGCTTCTGGGGCTTGGGCTGCCGCTAAATTTGCCGCGATCGCGTCACTAATAAAGGTAAAATCTCGCGTTTGTAACCCATCTCCATAAATCGCAATCGGTTCCTCCTGTGCAGCGGCTTTTAAAAACTTATGAAACGCCATATCGGGACGCTGTCGGGGGCCATATACGGTAAAATATCGCAAAGCAGTAGCTGGAACCCCAAAACATTGATGATACTGCCAACATAATAACTCTGCGGCTAACTTGGTGATGCCATAGGGAGACACTGGCTGTGGGCAAGTCGATTCTGGCGTGGGAAGGCATTCCGCATTGCCATAAACCGAAGAACTAGAAGCATAGACAAACCGCGTTAATGTTTTTGCCTCTTTTGCGGCTTCTAACATTACCTGTGTCGCATTGAGATTCCGTTCCGTGTAGAAATGAAAGGTTTGGCCCCAACTTGCTCTTACCCCAGCTTGGGCGGCTTGATGAAAGACAACTTCTGTATCTGTTAAAAGATCATTCCAATCTAAATTTAAGATATTATCTTCAATCAGTTGAAACTGGGGATGTTCCAACGCCTTAGAAATATTGGCACGTTTCAGCTGCGGAGCATAATAATCATTAAACTCATCAATCCCAATGACCGTTTTTCCTTGCTCTAAGAGGGCTTCTACCAGATGAGAACCGATAAAGCCTGCTGCTCCTGTAACAATATGCTTTCCCATTGTTAATAATTGCCTAGATATGACTTAATTGTAACCCCTACAAGAAGCTGATTAAAGAATACTGCGCGATCTCAAAACATTCCGAAGGATGGAGGCAAAGGTATCTGATTTTTGTTGAAATAGCAAGTATAACGTTACTAATCTTAATAATCATGACAACTCAGGCTCTCTTACAACCACTCAAACGCGCTTTCCTAGCAATGGTATTAATCGGTTTTGCTTGCCTACAAATATTTACCAGTAATCCCGCCCAAGCCGAAGAAGCTAAATCTTATATTGATCCCGAAGGAAGAGATTTAACAGCCTTTGTGGAATGTTTACCCGACGAGTATGGTAAAGGAAACTTACAAACCGCCCTTGGAAAGTTTGGTAATGACTTCTTAGAACGAGTTTTCCGTCTCAAAGAAAATACGGAGGATTACAAAGTGAGTGCAGCAGAAAAAGAACTCCAACAATGTCTTAAAAGTAAAGGGATTCGACCTAAATCCTAAACTTTTTCTGTAGCAGTTGTTTTTTCCCGATCAAGTTGAAAAATCACCACTGCTAAGGGGGGTAAACATAAATCAAGGGAATAAGGCTGTTCATGAAACCGCCATTCCTGTGTCCATTTCCCCCCTAAATTTCCCATATTGCTTCCTCCATATTCACGACTATCAGAGTTAAAAATTTCCCGATAAAAGCCAGTTTCAGGAACTCCCACCCGATAATGACTATGGGGTTGGGGGGTAAAGTTACAGACAATGATTAAAAAGTTCGAGAAATTTTCAGCGCGACGGATAAAGGAAACCACACTATGGCGATGATCATTACAATCAATCCAGCTAAACCCCTCCTCGGTAAAATCTTGTTCATATAACGCTGGTTCTCGACAATATAGCTGATTTAAGTCGCCAACATACTGTTTTAGCCGATAATGAAAGGGATACTCTAATAATTCCCAATCTAGTTGGGTTTGTTCACTCCACTCTCGCCATTGTCCAAATTCCATCGAGGAAAATAGCGTTTTCTTTCCGGGATGGGTAAACATAAAGGCAAATAACGCCCTCATATTGGCAAACTTTTGCCACTCATCTCCCGGCATTTTCCCTAGCAAATGGCTTTTACCATGAACTACCTCATCATGGGATAACGCCAGCATATAGTTTTCACTGTGGTGATACCACATACTAAAGGTGAGGTTATTTTGATGGAACTGGCGAAACCAAGGATCCATGCTGAAATAATCCAACATATCGTGCATCCAGCCCATATTCCATTTCAAATTAAAACCTAAGCCGCCTGTGTAGGTGGGCCAAGACACCATCGGCCAAGCGGTGGATTCTTCCGCGATCGCGATCGCGCCTGGAAAATAACTAAAGAGTAAATAATTAGCTTGACGCAGGAAAGAAACCGCCTCTAGATGTTCTCTACCGCCATATTCATTGGGCAACCATTCTCCCTCTTCTCGTTGATAATCCAAATACAGCATTGAGGCAACAGCATCCACTCGAATGCCATCAATATGATATTTATCAAACCAAAACAAGGCATTAGCAACTAGAAAATTGCGAACCTCATTACAGGCATAATTAAAGACATAGGTTCCCCATTCCTTATGTTCCCCACGACGGGGATCCCGATGTTCATAAAGCGGTGTCCCATCAAATAAGCCTAAACCATGATTGTCTTTAGAAAAGTGTCCCGGAACCCAATCAAGAATCACCCCAATCCCATTTTGATGACATTGATCAACAAAATACATAAAGTCTTGGGGGGTTCCGTAACGAGAAGTACAAGCATAATATCCTGTAACTTGGTATCCCCAAGACCCATCAAAGGGATGTTCGGCAAGAGGGAGAATTTCAATATGAGTGTAACCGAGTTCTTTAACGTAGGGAATCAGTTTCTTGGCAAGTTCATAATAGGTTAAAAATCTCGCCTCTGTATTCTCAGCAGACATTTTTACAGGGGGGAGAGTTCCGTTCAGACTTTCTGGCGGTTGGTTAACTGAACCTTGCAGCCAAGAACCAAGATGAACTTCATAAACGGAAATGGGTTGTTTGAGGGGATCGCGATCGCGCCTTTTTTCTAACCACTCCTGATCTTGCCAAGTGTAAGCCTCTAAATCAGTAATAATAGAGCCAGTATTGGGGCGCACTTCCTGCTGAAAGCCATAGGGATCGGATTTTCGATAAATCTCGCCATTTTCCCCTGTAATGACATATTGATAAATTTCCCCCTCGCCAATGTTAGGAATAAATATTTCCCAGATGCCATTTTCCCGTAACTGCATGGGATGTTTGGTTTCATCCCACTGATTAAAGCTGCCAATAACAGAAATACTTTTAGCATTGGGAGCCCATGTGGCAAAATAAACCCCACTTACTCCTTGTTGGGTTGTCGGATGCGCCCCTAGTTTTTCGTAGATGCGATGATGGTTTCCCTCTGAAAATAAATAAATATCATACTCGGTAAGATGAGCAGTTGCATAAGGATCATTAATTAGGCGTTCTCTTTCTCCTTCTTTAACGCGCAGTTGATAGTTAATGGGGTTTTCCGTTTCCAGAATGCACTCAAAAAATTGCGGATCATGGGTAGAGTGCATGGGATATTCTTCTCTGGCTTCTGGTAAGCGCACCCAAACCGCTTCGGCTTCAGGAAGATAAGCCCGAATCACCCACTTGGGGTTGTCTCCTTCTTCTGTAACGGGATGCACTCCCAGAATGGCTGCGGGATTGGGATGTTGGTTAGTAATAATTTGCTTGACTTGTTCTGGGGTTAAAGTTGGAGACATTAATCGGTTTTAATATTGGTTATTCGTTATTCGTTATAGCCCTACTAAATCAGTTGTACCCCCCTT
>JBKHER010000254.1:0-4190 GCA_046540715.1 Halothece sp. | reverse complement strand
GCGTCTCGCTCCCTAACTCCAAAATCAGGGTTAATTTCTCGGATTTGATATCATTTGTAAAAAGTCCCCCCTAAATCCCCCCTACCCCCCGCGAGTTTGGGGGGAATTAAAGGGGGGAATTGAAGGGGGGTACAACTGATTTAGGATTGTCATTATTTATTGTAAGGCTTGCCTTGCCCCCATAGGAGTCCCCCTTGCTTTTCCAAGGGGGTGAGGGGGAATTAACTACACATCATTGAGGGCAACAATTCCAGGCAGTTCTTTTCCTTCGAGGAGTTCAAGGCTAGCACCGCCGCCAGTGGAAATATGGCTCATTTTATCAGCAACGCCGACTTTTTCCACCGCAGCCACGGAATCACCACCGCCGATAATGGTAGTTGCGCCATTCTCCGTTAATTCTGCTAAGGTTTGGGCAATGGCTTCAGTTCCTTTAGCAAAGGCTTCCATCTCAAATACACCCATGGGGCCATTCCAGATAATCCCTTTACAATCAGCAAGGGCTTCTTTGAACGCTTCCACACTTTTCGGACCAATGTCTAACCCCAGCCAACCCTTGGGAATGTTTTCTACGGTAACGGTTTGGGTGTTGGCATTCTCGTTGAAGTCATCCGCAATGACCACATCACTGGGGAATAAAATTTCTACGCCTTTTTCTTTGGCTTTAGCTTCTAAAGACTTCGCTAATTCTAGTTTGTCGTTTTCCACTAAAGAATTACCGACACTCATGCCTCGGGCTTTAAAGAAGGTGAAAATCATCCCACCGCCGATGATGAGTTTGTCGCATTTTTCAATTAAGGTTTCAATGACCCCAATTTTACTGGAAACTTTTGATCCCCCAATAATGGCAGCAAAAGGACGTTGGGGATTTTCAACAGCATTTTTAAGGTAATCGAGTTCTTTTTCAATGAGATAGCCACCGACACAGGGACTCAGATATTTGGTTACGCCCTCGGTGGAAGCATGGGCGCGGTGAGCCGTTCCAAAGGCATCATTCACGTAAAGATCGGCATTGGCTGCTAATTTTTTGCTAAATTCAGGATCATTAGCTTCTTCTTCTGGATAAAAGCGGAGGTTCTCTAAGAGGGCAACTTGACCATTTTGTAAGCCATCTACTTGTTGCTTTACGGTCTCACCAATGCAGTCATCACATTTGACCACTTCTTGTTCTAGGAGTTGAGATAAGCGTTCGGCAACGGGAGTGAGACGGAGTTTGTCTTGGACTTCTCCTTTGGGACGACCCATGTGGCTACAAAGAATCACTTTTGCGTTTTTGCTAATTAAGTCTTTGATGGTGGGAAGGGCTGCCCGAATGCGGTTATCATCGGTAATTTCGCCCTGCTTATTAATGGGAACGTTAAAATCGGCACGAACTAACACGCGCTTTCCGCTAACGTCACTTTCGGTAAGGCTGGCAATGGTTTTTTTCGCCACGGTTATTTCCTCCTATAGGTATTTTTCTTTTAAAGAGATTTTCTTATTGCTTCCTTGCTGATTTTACCGTTAAGTGGGTTGGGAATTGAAGTGTTTTCTCAGGAAGTTTGTCGTTGTTGTAGAATGAATTGCGCGATCGCGAGATCAACTTGGGTGGTTAACTTGAGGTTGGTTTCTTCTCCTTCCACAATTTTGACCGGAAACTGACATCGTTCTAACAAGGCAGCATCATCGGTGACTTCCCAGCCTAAAACTTGTCCTTGGCGATGACACCATTTTAAGAGTTCGACTTCAAACCCTTGAGGAGTTTGCGCTGCCCACATCTGACTGCGATCGGGCGTATCTGTGATATAAAGGCTTTGATCAACTACTTTGATGGTATCTTTAACGGGAACACCGGCAATGACTGCGCGACTGTCGTTAAGGGCTTCACTACAGCGATCAAATAGTTCTCGCGTCACTAAACATCTTGCCCCATCATGGATTAGAACGTAGCGTGCGTCTTCTGGTAAGGCTTGTAAGCCATTAAAAACCGATTCTTGTCGTGTGCTTCCCCCTTCAATGAAGTGAATCGGAGTAGTTAAGTTTAAGTCTTCTAGAATTGCCTTAAAATCAGGAAAATCAAAGGACTGTCCCACAATGCCAATCCATTTAATTTCTGTCGAAGCCTCTGCTGCTAGTAAGGTCCAGGCAAGTAAAGGCTTTCCCAATAAGGGTAATAATAACTTATTGCGATCGCTGCCCATTCGTTGTCCCCGTCCGGCTGCAGGGATTAATAAGTGCATTTTCACCGCTCCATAACCGTGTCCTTAACTATATCACAAGCTAATAACCCTGTTACCACGGCTGGGGTTTCTAAATGCGGTAAAACGCCCGTTGCGGGAACCACATGAAACTGCGCGATCGCGCTAGGATTTAATTTGGCTAACCGCCTCCCTTTTTCAGGGCGACTAAACCGCGATTGTGATCCCCAGACTAAACTAGTGGACGTTTGCAAATCCCCCATATATTGGGCTAAATCAAAACAAATATCTCCCTTTAAAGAAGCCAGGGTGGCATATTCGGCGTTCGGTTTCAATGCGGAAGCCAAATAAGCCTCCACCACTTCCTCACTTAAACGAGAAGTATCTGCAAACAAAAACTGTTCTAAAAAATTCCGTACCGCCCACTCATTCCCTGCACCTACTGCATAAATAAGCCGATCTAACCCCGGCAGATTAATTAGCTGGGAGGCAAATTCCTGCTGATAATCTTCACTAAAATCTCGATATCCTGATGGGGAAACTAAAAACAAACCTTGAAATAATTGCGGTTCAGCGATCGCTAACCGAATTACCAACGCTGCGGTTAAGGAAGATGCAACCACCCAAGCAGGCTGTTTTGCCACATTTTCTAATAAGCATTTAATAATCTCTAAATAATCTTCAGCAGAATATTTTTTCACAGGATGAGCCGAATCGCCCCAACCAATTAAGTCAGGAGCAATAACATTATAGTTACCAGCAAAACTGGGATAAACCTTTGACCATTCATAAGCTGATGAACCGCCCCCCAAACTATGAAGAAAAACAAGGGGCATCGCATCGGAAACGCTTGGGGAATAAAAGCAAGCATCAGGCACACTATAGACCATCTTTCCCCATTTTGTCTCTAAACTTCGCTGTTGAAACCCTACTGGTTGAAATTTCCGCATGACTCTATAAACCAATAACGAATAACAAACCTAAGATACAATTTTCTGTCGTAATAAAGAGAGCTTTTCTCTCACCGATTCATGGGTATATTCATCCTCTGGATGAGGAGGATCGCCTGGCTTTTGAAAATAAGGACGCTCTTGATACATTTGTCCCCATTTTACATCCGTTTCTTTTACCATTTCATAAAATAATCCCTTCTGAGTTAATATCTTTTCTAAAATTTTATCTAATCCTTGTAATGGCGATTCTAAATACTGACTGAGTAACGGATCAAATTTTACCCAACGTTTTAGGACAGATTGCAACGCTCCAGAAGAATCAGGTAAGTTTTTATCAATAAATAAATTGACTTCTGTCGTCACTTGCACTAATTTCGGAACGGGAGATTCTCCCTTTAAAAAGTTGCCTCCTTCTCGACCAATGGCTTCGGCTAAAGAATACTTCCGATCTGATAAAATGTCTCTTTGTAGGTTTTCTTCTTGATCGCGATCGCGCTGCGAATTCATAACACTTCCTTATCATTTCTCCTCTCTTTTTCATGCTACCAGATATTACTTTCAGAGAACTCTTGCTCTGGCTACTGAGAAAACGGAAACGATTTCGCGTTACAGGAAACTCCATGTTACCCCTTCTCAAACCCGGAGAAGAAGTCTTAATTGACCCCAATATTTATCAAAAACAGCGACCCGAAGTAGGAGACATTGTAATTGCTCAACATCCGACTCAAAAAAACTTACAAATCATTAAAAGAGTTGTCACTGTCAAAGAGAATAACACCTGTTTATTACTAGGAGATAACCCCCCTGCTAGCACTGACAGCCGACAATTTGGAGAAGTTCCTTTATCTCTCCTTCAAGGGCGAGTTACCTGTCGGTTTGGCTAAGTTATTCCCTGAAAACAGTAATACTACCTAGTGGGTTAATCAGTGACCAGTTACCCAAAAAATTACCCCCTCCCTTGAGGTAAGAAAACCAAAGAGAATCCTAGACCTCAATCAGCTTAATCTTACTATAGCCGTTTTCACGCTTCTTGAGGTACATTCTTGATTGGGGTTCTTTGTTA
>JBKHER010000253.1:0-4204 GCA_046540715.1 Halothece sp. | reverse complement strand
GCGGGGGGTTGGGGGGATTTCAGGGGGGTGTAGCAACCATAGGTGGATTTCATATCATATCAAATCCGAGAAATTAACCCTGATTTTGGAGTTAGGGAGCGAGACGCTCCCACTACACTTACCAATCGTTTGAGGAGTGCGAGCATCTTGCTCGCTATGCCAATTAATCAAACGGATTTGATATGATTCACCGTTTTTAGCTTGTTTCCCCCCTTTCAAAGGGGGGCGAAGGGGGGATAGTTTACAATTCATTTAGTAGGGCTATAGTTATGAGTTATTTTTAGTTTCTCGTTGTACAATGCCAATAAACGCATCCTCTAAGGAAAACGGAATTAAGCGGTGACTATAAATTTCTAAATTCTCTTGTTCTAAACACTGTTTCACTTGTGACCATTGTTGTTCATAATTATCTAAAACTAAATGAACGCGATCGCCGAAAATAGCAACGCGCCAACTTTCAAAAATAGCTTTCAAACTGTTAGAAGTTACTTCGACATCATCGGTTTTTATCTCCACTAATTGACCGGGTTGTTCACTTTTAATCTCAGTGGGCGATCCTTGTGTCACCACTTCGCCAGCAACCATAAAGCCCATGCGATTACAGTTTTCTGCTTCTTCTAAATAGTGCGTCGTCACTAGAATTGCGGTTCCATTTTGGGCGAAATCGCGAATGAATCGCCAAAATTGTCGCCTTGCGAGGGGATCAACCCCAGATGTCGGTTCATCCAAGAATAAAATTTCGGGTTCGTGCATCACTGACGCGCCAAAGGCGACTCTCTGTTTCCATCCCCCAGGGAGTCTTGCGGTGAGGGTGTTTTCTTGACCTTCTAACCCACAGATTTTGAGTACCCAGTTAATTTTCTCTGATCGGAGTTTTTTGGGGACACCATAAACCCCACAGTAGAAGCGTAGATTTTGGATGATGGTGAGGTCATCGTAAAGGGTAAACTTTTGACTCATGTAACCGATGCGCGATCGCGTTTCACTACTATAAATATTCTCTCGTTGTCCAGCGAGAATCATGTCACCACCACTGGCTGGAAGTAGCCCACACAGCATTTTAATTGTGGTGGTTTTCCCAGCGCCATTCGCCCCCAATAAGCCATATATCTCGCCATATTTCACTTCCACATCAATCCCTTTTACCGCTTGGAAGTCACCAAAAGTTTTTTGCAGGTTATACGCACCAATCGCGATGTCAGCGTCTGTTTTCCCCTGACGATAACGAGGAAAGGGAATAAAAGGGGGATCGGATTGAGAAGCGCGAAGATTGCTGACAAAGACGTTTTCTAAAGTGGGTTCATTAGTTTCAATGGTTTTGAGTGTAATATTATTTTGACTTAGACATTCTTGGATCACTTGCTTTCCAGTCTCACTATCCGAAGTTAAAACATCCACGCGATCGCCGAAAGATTGGACATCTGATAACTGTGTCTCTTCTCGTAAGACAGTTTCTGCTTGTAAAACCTCATCACAACGGACTTCTAAACGGACTAATCCAATACTCTCTCGTAACTGCGATACCGTTCCAATTTGCTGAATTTCTCCCTCATAAATTAAGGCGATGCGATGACATCTTTCTGCTTCATCAAGATAGGGAGTGGCTGCGATAATAGTCACCCCTTCGGCTGCGACAGAGGCGAGTAAATCCCAAAATTCTCGTCTTGAAACTGGATCAACCCCTGTAGTCGGTTCATCCAAAAATAAAACTTCGGGATTGGATACTAATGCACAACAGAGGGCGAGTTTTTGTTTCATTCCCCCAGAAAGTTGTCCCGCGAGTCGATTTCTAAATTCTTCTAATCCGATTCTTTGTAATAATTCTTGGGCGCGAGGTTGATATTTGCTTTCAGGAACTCTCCGCACCCGAGCATTATAAGCGATGTTTTCATCAATGCTTAAATCAGAATAGAGGGAAAACTTCTGGGTGAGATAACCCGTTTGTAAACGCACCGCTTGGGGGAGGTTTCCCAAGACTTCCACTTTCCCACTGCTTGCTTCCATTACACCAGCGAGGATGTTAAAGGTGGTGGTTTTACCTGCGCCATCGGGTCCAATTAAGCCGAAAATCTCTCCTTTGGTGACAGTAAAGTCGATTGCTTTGACGGCGGTGAAGTTTCCATATTGCTTGGTTAACCCTTCTACGGAGATTACAGTAGTTTCCTTAGTTTGTGGTTTCGGAGTCGAGGATAATTTCTGCATCGGCGGGCATTCCTGGCTTGGCAAAGCCTTGAGGGTTGTCAATACTGAGTTTTAAGCCAAAGACTTGTTTGACGCGATCGCGCTTAAAATAGATATTTTCTGGGGTGAAGGAGGCTTCACTGTCGATGGAACTAACTGTGGCTTCTAGAGGCTGGTCTGGATCAGAATCGAGATAGACATTTGCTTCTTGACCGACTCGAATCTCCCCAATTTGACCTTCGGGAACGTAGCCCCGTAAATAGACATCATCTAAATCAAGAACGGTGAGGATAATTTTTCCCGCACTTAACACTTCTCCAGGTTCGGCTACACGGTCTAAAACTACGCCATTAATGGGACTGGTAATGTCGAGATCATCTAACTGGGCTTGAATTTCTTCTTTGTTGGCTTCTGCGTTGGTCACGTTAGCTTGGGCGGATTCGAGGCGCGATCGCGCTTGATCGAGTTGTTGTCGCAATCCTTCCAATTTCTCCGTAAAGATTTCTGGATCAAGGCTACTGGTTTTCGCCTGTCTCAAGATTCCTTTGGCGACATTAACTTGGCGTTGCGCTGCGTTAACTGCTGATTCTCGCGCTTCTAGGGTTGCTTGTCGGCTTTCCCATTCCGTTTGCGCTTGATCATAGCGTTGTTTGGGGACGACGCCTTGTTCCCATAAGCCTTGAAATCGATCGCGATCGGCTTTGGCTAATTGTAACTGCGATCGCGCTTCTTTAGCTTGGGCTTGGGCTTGTTCGAGTTGCGCCATCGCTGATTCTAAGTTGGCTTGGGTTTCTTCCACCCTTCCTTGGGAATTATTTTGGGCTTGTTGGCGACTTAACTGCGTTTCTCGGATATTACTTTCAATGACTTCAATCTGCGATCGCGCTTGTTTCACCTCTTGACGGGCACTTTCCAGTTTGGCTTCGGTTCCCTTTAATCTGGCTTGGAGTTCATCATCATCAAGTTTAGCCACTTTTTGATCACTGGTAACGCGATCGCCTTCTCTCACTGTTATCTCTTCCACCCGTCCCGAAACTGTCGTTCCAATATCGGTTTCGTAACCTTCAATTCTCCCACTCAGTTCGATCTGGGTTTGTTCTGTCGGAGTCAAGAAATAATATCTCACTCCCACTCCCGCAACGCCTAATAACGCAAACAGAGGAATCAAGAATCGCCATCGACGAGATTGGGATGGAGAAGATTGACTCGTGGAGGAATCTTCAAATTTGGATACAGAAGTTGTTGGTTCCACAAGACTATACCCTATCGTTTGACTCTATCTATACTATACCGTATAGTGTAAAAAGAAGCTAAAACTCTCAAAAAAGATCAACATTTCTTCATGGTCAACAGGATTCACTCCGCCAAACAAGAGCAAATTTTAGAAGGGGCAGCGACAGCCTTTTTAGAAGAAGGATATGAAAAAACCAGCATGGATCAGATTGCAAGAATCGCTGGAGTCTCGAAAAACACCATATACAACCACTTCGCCGACAAAAAAGGATTATTTATCACGCTGATGGAAGCAGTGACCGCCGAAAGATTTAAAATTGTGTTTGGGTCAGTTTCTTTCCAAGAAGAACCCGCGATCGTGTTGCGTCAAATCGCAGAGACACTCCTGGAAACCGTTCGGCTCGATCAAGAATATATCGCCTTTATTCGTCTCATCATTGGAGAATCAGGGAGATTTCCCGAACTAGCACAATTATTTATTAAGGCTCTACCGCAAAAAGTCCTCCAAACTCTAACCGAATATTTAGACCGTCATCCAGAATTAGAGTTAGACAATGGGGAAGCAACAGCAAGGATTTTTATGGGTTCACTCATGGGATTTCTGATTACCCAAGAAGTGTTACACGGCAAAGAAATTATTCCCTTAGAACAGGAAGTTTTAATTAATAGTTTAGTGAACTTAATTGTTTCTAAGCTGGATTCACCCTCTTAAAATATAGGTGTTATGCCTGAAACTGCGTGAGTAACCAAGCACCCACTTCACTATGACTGATTTGACGAGAACGTTGTA
>JBKHER010000252.1:0-4214 GCA_046540715.1 Halothece sp. | reverse complement strand
GGGGGGATTTAGGGGGAACTTTTCAGAATTGGTATAACAGCAAGAACCCGATTCTTAGATGAAAGTGCTACCTTACTAGAGGGCGAACGATGGGATTTGAACCCACGAATGGCGGAACCACAATCCGCTGCCTTAACCACTTGGCCACGCTCGCCATGCCGTATCTGATTACAGTACATTATCCTAACATGGTAATTACAGAAAACTCAACCCTGCATGGAGGTTCTTTATGAAACTCAAACCTTGGAAACTTAGCGCAATTATCGGTGGCCTTGCTGTTATTGGTGTTGGAGGGGCGATGGCTGCCACTAACCCCAGTCGTGAGTCTTACAAAGATTATGCCGCAGAAAAAATGAGTACCCACCTTAAGGAGGAAGTTTGTTCTGATGCCCCAGAAGCTCTACAAGGCTCATGTGCTAGTTTAGTCGATGTGGGAAGAGGTCCCATGAAAGATATGATTGATAATTCAACCGAAAGGCATAATTATATTCTTTTCAGTATCTATGAAACAACTTTCAATCTACCGAATGTGCCAGGGGTTGAAAGTTATCGGTTTAAAACCATCGGAATTTTCCAAAATTTATGGATATATGAAAGTCAAGAACAAGAGTAAGTCCTTTCTAAATTAGGATTTCTTCGAGTTCAGAGGGCTGAAAATTATTTGATTCCTGACAACGTTCACAACCAACATTAAAGGGACATTCAAGGCAGTAGATTTGACTTTTACTTTCCTCGACTTTCGGGAAAGGTTGTTGGTTGGTTTGATATTGATGCCAATAATTACTTAATTGATTCAGCAATTGTGTTAATTCCTTCTCGGTGGCTTCATGTTGTTCTTGGCTATAAGGAAAAGTGACCGAGGTCGGTTGATGAGGAACTTTAATAAAACAGTAAGTAAAGGTAATATTTTCGGGAAGATAAGAAGAAGTTTTGGCTAACAAATAAAGATATAAACGAGTTTGCCAATGATTCGCTAATGTCTCTTCTTTCGGGGGTTTAGCATAAGTCTTCCAGTCAATAATCTGTGCTTTATTTTTACTTAAAATCAGTAAGTCGTAGATTCCTGTTAATAAGAAGTTGTCATGGAGAAGGGTGCGTCGATTTTCGGGATAGCGAGAGGTTTCAGGTTGAGGATAGATAATGGTGGGGGCGGCTTGCGCGATCGCGCTAAATGACTCTTGTAAGGCTTGATCTGTTGCTAAAACTTCATCAACGGGAACACCTAATTCGCGTTGTTGCATAAACCGATGAAACCGATTCCCTAAACTTAAATTAGTTTGCTGTTGGGTAGTACAGGGAGAGGTAAATTGATCGAGATAAATATGTTGAAACTTTCGTGGGCAAGTGGAAAATAAGTTTAAATGATTTTGAGATAAGCGACAGATATTATTAGTCATTTGTTATTTGTTATTTGTTATTTGTTATTTGTTATTCGTTATTTGTTATTTGTTATTTGTTATTCGTTATTTGTTATTCGTTATTTATTATAGCCCTACTAAATCAGTTGTACCCCCCTTCAATTCCCCCCTTACCAAGGGGGGTTAGGGGGGATTTAGGGGGGACTTTTTACAAATCAGATCATATTGCTATAGATAAGGGGAATTGGGGGGATTTTAATTTTTCGTTAAAACAAAAACACTACCTTGGTTTCCTCTGGCTAGCCGTAAATCTTCATCGAGATAGGTAATTTCTAACCAAGCATTCGAGTTAGGATTACTAATATTAAAATCTAGAGGAACAAACTTTTTCCCTTGCTTAATTTTTTCAATATAATCAGTGGGATTTTCATAACCAAGAAAGCGTTGTAATCCGACAATCGAACGCTTAAAATTAACATTGACTCGTTTTTCTGAGGCGGGAGTAAAGTCAGCAACCACCGAGACAACTCCCTCTAAAAAAGAAATCCCTACCACTTCCGCGATATTATAAACCTTGTTCTCTTCGGTATCAATACATTGATAAATTTGCCCCGATTTTAAGAAGGGAAACTGATCAAATCGCAGTAAATCTTTACTGGTGGTGTAAAGCAGTCGCCAATTCCCATGTAATAAATTGCTACACTCAATGGGATTAGGAGTGGGATTTTCTGCTTCTAATTGCGCGATCGCGCTTAATACCTTGACTTTATCTGGTTCCTTCGCTAAATTTCCCCGATTTCTACCAGCGATCGCGCTGAGTAATTGATCCTTATGACTCATTTCTCCCAACTCCTCTGTAATCTCTAGCATTAACTCATTTCTAACATCTTTTGAATCGGTTTTAACGCCGCCACCCGAATCTCTTCAGAAAGATAAACTTCTGGTTGCCGATGTTTCATCGCTAAATATAACTTTTCTAACGTATTTAAGCGCATATAAGGACATTCATTGCAAGCACAATTATTCATCGCTGGTGCTGGGATAAACGTTTTCCCTGGGGCAACTTTTTGCATCTGATGGATAATTCCGGGTTCAGTTGCCACAATAAATTCCTGTTGTGAACTTTCCTGACAATATTTTAATAGTGCAGTTGTCGAACCAATATAATTGGCATGACGTAAAACGGGTTCTTCACACTCAGGATGGGCAATAATTTCAGCTTCAGGATGGGTCGTTTTTAGCTGCACAATTGCTTTTTCGGAAAAGGTTTCATGGACAATACAGCTACCTTGCCATAACACTAAATCTCGCCCCGTTTGCTGCATTACATATCGTCCTAAATTGCGATCGGGGGCAAAAATAATCCCTTGATCTTCAGGGATTTGATTAATAATTTTCACCGCATTAGAACTGGTACAAATAATATCACTCATCCCCTTAATTTCGGCGGTGCAGTTGATATAAGAAACCACTAAATGGTCGGGATACTTTTCCTTAAATTTAGCAAATTCTTGCGGTGGGCAACTTTCAGCCAAAGAACAACCTGCTTCCAAATCAGGTAATAACACTAATTTATCGGGATTCAAAATTTTGGCTGTCTCCGCCATAAAATGAACCCCAGCAAAGACAATGACATCTGCATCGGTATTTGCCGCTTTTTGAGATAACCCTAGAGAGTCGCCAATGTAATCCGCGACATCTTGAATCTCTCCTTCTTGGTAATAGTGGGCTAAAACCACCGCATTTAGTTCTTTTTTGAGTTCCTCAACTGCGGTGAATAAGTCGCGGGGAAGTGCATTTGATTTTGATTTAACAGCCGTTGTAAACACAGTTTAATTCAATATTCCTAATTTTAGTTAGTTCTACCATATATTATAGTTAAACTTACCAAAAATGTCAGGTTGGGGCTTTGGCGATAAAAATTGCCCGTTGCGGTGCAGGATATCCTTCTATAGTTTGAGAGTGATCCTCAGGATTGAGAAAATTCTCTAGGGAGTGAAATTTCATCCAGTCGGTGCGTCGCTGTTCTTGAATTGTGGTTTTGGTCACATCAATCAACGTTACCGCTTTAAAGCCACAGTCAGTTAACCAAGACTTTAAAATAGAACAACTGGGAATTGACCAAACATTACGCATCTTTGCATAACGTTTTTCTGGAATTAGAGTTTCTCCATAGTCTTCAGGGATGACAAGGGTTTCTAAGACTAATTCTCCCCCAGGGATTAAGGTATCTCGTAGCGTCTGGAGATGATGAAGCGGCGATCGCTGATGATAGAGGATTCCCATAGAGAAAACAGTATCAAATCCCTGTAACTTCTCAGGAAGATGCTGCACCCCTAAAGGTAAAACATAAGCCTGAGTGGTAGGAAAATAACGGCGAATCGCCTCATACTGCATCACATACAGCAAAGAAGGATCAATTCCCACCACCAATTTTGCCCCCTTTCCCAGCATCCGTAAGCCGTAATAACCATTCCCACAGCCCACATCCAATACTATTCGCCCGTCTAAGGGAGTAATCTGATCTTGCAAGCGTTCCCATTTCCAATCCGAACGCCACTCTGTATCAATAGACACCCCAAACAGTTCCATGGGCCCCTTGCGCCAAGGATGAAGCTGTTTTAAGCCTATTTCTAACTGCTTGCGAGTGGTTTCCTCAATATCTTCTGGACAACCAATTTTCACCTTTTCCTGAAGATCAATCACACTGGGGGTTAAATTCGGAAGATTTTCCACTGCTTGTTTCCATTTGGGAAAGTCACCATGAGGTTGATTAAATGCTTTTTCCACATCTTGAGGAAGCGTTTCTAACCACTTTGCTGCGGCGGATTTCTCTAATTGTTGATATAAAGATTC
>JBKHER010000251.1:0-4295 GCA_046540715.1 Halothece sp. | reverse complement strand
ATCGTGAACGTCAACTTTATTGGAAAGAACGACAAAAGAATAATTACTTCTGAAGAAGCAATGGCTAGAGATCAGACAAATTGGGAAAAAGTGGATAACATGAGTGATGAAGAATTAACCCAAAACGCTCTTGATGATCCCGATAATCCACTGCTAGAAGAAGATCAACCAAGATGGCAACTCCCAGCAGGGAAACTGCTAGGAGTCAACTTCTTTCCAGAGGAGGAAGATTAATTACAAATCGCTAACGACTGTTTAAACAGGTTGAGGAGAGTAACTCACTGATAGTAATTTCTCTCTAATGGTTGCCTCGTTTAAGTCTCGTCCAATTAAAACTAAACGAGTTTGACGGGGTTCATCCGTTTCCCAAGCGCGATCGTAAAATGACTCTAAATGTTTTCCCACACCTTGAACTACTAACCGCATGGGTTTATTGGGAACATTCACAAACCCCTTAACCCGATAAATTTCTGCTTCTTGGAACAGTTGTTGTAATCGTTTCATCAGAGGTTTTGCTTCAAATGCCTCATCTAACACTAACTGCACCGAATTAATATCCTCATCATGTTCGTGGTCTTCTTCGTGATCATGATGACTGTGACGGCTATCTAAATGCTCTTCCACTGAAGCATTAAAGCCGAGTAAAACATCAGGATGAATTTGTCCATCATAGCAAGGAAGAATACTGACTCCTGCAGGTAATTCTTGCTGTAACCAATTTTCCACTTTCTCTCGCGTTGCGCTATCAACTTGATCTGCTTTGGTTAGTAAGACTAAATCCGCACAAGCTAATTGATCCTCAAATAATTCTTCGATTGGGGTTTCATGTTCTAAATTCGGATCAGCTTGACGTTGGGCTTCTAATGCGTCTAAATCTCCTACTAACGCCCCACTGGCTAAGGCGGGACAGTCAACCACTGTCACCACCCCATCAACGGTCGCCCCATTGCGAATTTGGGGCCAACGGAAGGCTTGGACAAGGGGTTTTGGTAAGGCTAATCCCGAGGTTTCCACCACAATACAGTCAATCTCATCTCGACGCTGTAATAGTTCTTGCATGGTCGGGAAAAATTCTTCTTGTACCGTACAACATAAACAGCCGTTAGTTAACTCAACAATATTATTGCTGCTGTTATCTTCTTCGTCACAGACTTGACAGCTACGGAGTAAGTCACCATCAATTCCCACTTCCCCAAATTCGTTAACCAGAACGGCAATTTTGCGTCCTTGATTATTTTGCAATAGATGTCGGATTAAGGTGGTTTTACCTGCACCGAGAAAGCCGGTAATAACTGTAACTGGTATTTTCGCCGCCATAAAATTCACTCCTTATTGGTTATTGGTTATTGGTTATTTGTTAACTGATGTTTCTCCAGTTAAGGGAATTCCCTAAAATTGTTGTCATCAGCGCGATCGTAAAATTGTAATCGTCTCACGCCTAAATACAGTTCATTTACTATTTCTCCAGAAGGAAATGCAGTCACGCCAAATAAATAACTCCCATCAGACTTCGGGTTTTTTCTCGGTTTTAACCCCAATGTCATCGTTGTTGCTGGGGGAATCGGTGGAGTAAACTCCACAGTAATTTTTCGGTTATCTTCGCTTTGAGAAACATTGGACAAAGAGAGTGTTTCTTGTTTATCACTAGGCGTTCCGACAAAAGCCCTCGTTTCGTCTAATAACAAGGGAATGTCGTCAATTCCCCCTCGCTGTTCGATGACTAACTTTCCAAGCGGTTCCCCTGCTGTTTCAGGAACAGTTAGTGTAAAGTAATAGGTTGCACCACGAATATGAGTTTCATTGAAGGTGGTTTTTGCCTTTTCTAAGCGAGGAGGAGCATCAAAAAAAACGGTTCCGTCTGGTCGTTGTCCCGCATATCCTTTCAATGCAGAAACTCCCAGTAACGCTAGCATTAGCAAGCTCAATCGAAGCCACGGAACACCCATGATTTTAATCTCCTATTAGATAGCAGAAGTCATAAATACAATTCCCATCCCCATGATTCCACAACCAATTAATCGGTTGAGGGGAAGACTGGGTGTGCTGAGTTGAGCAAGAAGAGTTTGCGCTAATTTATAGCTGCTTAAAGCGATTATTAGTTGAATAACACTAAATCCTGCCAAATAAGCAACTAGAGGAGTCATTTCTGCACCAACAATCGCTTCTCCGTAAGCATAGCCATGAAAAATTCCCGCGATCGCGCTTCCTAAAAGAATTACCATTGTGTAGGGGAAAGACTGTTCTTCCTCATCACTATGAGCAACCGTTAATAAGACACCCACTGCTAAAACTGACACACTGACCACCACTTCCAACAGAGGAAGATTCATTTCTTGTAAATGAATGCCTGTTCCTAACATTGTGGCAGCGATAAACCCCACCGGAATCAGCCAACCTTGTTTACTTTTAGCGCCGATTAAACCGCTTCCAATCACAAAAGCGAGATGATCAAAACCGATAACAGGATGACCTAAGCCCGACAAAAATCCTTGCCATAAATTACTGGGCGTTTCGCCGCCAAAAGAATGATGAGCGACTGCGGGTTGAGCAATACTTAAAATACTCCAAACTGTAATTAGAGCAACCGTTAATCTGAGTTGAAACCGATTATTATTAATTGTCATCGATAATTCCTTTTCTGAGTTATTGAGCATAATCAAGCTACTCATTAACACAGTAAGCCCCTGTTTGAGACTTAACTGCATATTGGCTAGCCGAAAATTTTTTGGTATTTTTTAATCGCTTGTCGAGAAACGGTGATGGGTTTCCCTACTAAAGGACAACACTTGTAGCGAAAAAGGGGGATTTGCTACTGGCATCTGTACCTCGCAGATTGCTTCAAAGGTTTACGATTACTGCTTAGGCGGGTCTTCTGACTAAGAAATCGCTTTCGTCGCGGATTTCATCACAGCTGCGGGACAGTGTCGGCTTTGCACCGAACTTTCCCCATTGCTTTTGATCGCTGTTCCCGATCAAAACCTAACAGTATGGCTTACTATATCATAATGTTGGATGAGTTGATCATGAATTAACGTTAAGCAAGTTTGTCCTTTGTCCTTTTTTGTTTGTAAACCAATAAATAACTAATATAGCTCTACTAAATCAGTTGTACCCCCCTTTAATTCCCCCCTTAATAAGGGGGGTGAGGGGGGATTTAGGGGGGACTTTTCACAAATGAGATCAGATTGCTATCACCAATAACTAATAACTAATGATGTTAACCCTAACGACAGATTTCGGATTGCAAGATGCTTATGTGGGGGTTATGAAAGGGATAATTGCTAACATTAATCCTGAGGTAAAAATTATTGATTTAACCCACCAAATTCCTCCACAAAATATTCTCGCTGGACGCTTTTCTCTCCTTAATTCTATTCCTTATTTTCCGATGAAAACCGTTCATGTAGCTGTTATTGATCCTGGGGTAGGCAGCGATCGCGCTGGATGTGCGATTCAATTCTCACAGGGGTTTTTAGTTGGTCCTAATAATGGGATTTTTAGTGGCATTTTAAATCAATTTCCAGCGCAAAAAGTTGTTAATTTAACCAATTCTGAATACTGGCGCAGTGAAAACATTAGTTCTACCTTTCACGGGCGAGATATTTTTGCCCCTGTAGCGGCTCATTTAGCAAAAGGCGTTCCTCTCACAAACTTTGGAAATGAAATATCAAAAGACGAGTTAATTAATGTGTCTTTCCCTTCTCCAGAAATTAGGAATGATTCTATCACAGGTTATATTCAATATATTGATTATTTTGGGAATTTAATTAGCAATATTTTAGGATCAGAGATTAAAGGGAAATCATGGTATATAAGAGTTAAAGACACAATCATCAATAGTGGGAATACTTATAGTGATGCTCCCCCCCAAGAGTTGATTGCGATTATTGGTAGCCATGGCTGGTTAGAAATTGCCATGAATCAAGGGAATGCAAGTTCAGTTTTATCTCTCAATTATGGGGAAGCTATAGAAGTCTATTTGGGTTGGGAGAGATGGTGTCCCTAGATTTTTTAGATAAATTTTTAGGAGGAAAGAGATTAACGAAAAATGAATGAAATACAGAAGGCTTTGGAGCGTATCTACAAATGGTTGGAAGCTAACTTACCTGAAGCCGCTTCTGACCTACAACCTGGATTAAACAGTGACGAAATTAATAAAAAGATGAGTAATATATCTATGAATTTACCTCAAGAAATATCTGAAATCTATAGCTGGAGAAATGGAAATATTCAATGGCTACTTTAACTAATGCTCTTAATCGAATTCTCCATTGGCATCAACAAAATTATGTTGA
>JBKHER010000250.1:0-4309 GCA_046540715.1 Halothece sp. | reverse complement strand
GCCCAACGAAATAAGGTTTGGTGATAAGTTTCAGGATCAAGACGTGGCTGTTCATAATATCCTGCTTCTAGGCGTTGGCGTTGCGCTTCAAATAGAATTACGGCTGCAGCAACAGAAACATTTAAAGATTGCACCATCCCAAACATGGGAATATAAATATTGTGATCGACAAGACTGACAGCTTCTTCACTTACCCCCCATTTTTCTGCCCCAAAAAGAATGCAACTGGGTTGAGTATAATCAGGGGTGCGATAGTCAATGGCAGTTTCAGAAAGATGAGTGGCGTAGAGGGTAAATCCTTGCTTTTTGAGATCATCAATTGCGGTTTTTAAGTCAGAATGCGTGTGAATATTAACCCATTTTTGGCTACCTTTAGCAGTTTCACTAAACGCTGGAACATCCCCGTGTTCATAAACGCCATGGGCAGTAAATACCCCTACTGCATCGCAAGTACGGATAATAGCAGAGAAATTATGGGGTTTATGGACATCTTCTAATAAGACAGTTAAATCTTTCTGTCGTCGGTTCAAAACCTCACGGAGGCGATGATAACGTCGAGGAAGCACTGGTTTTGTTTCACCCATTTGAAATATGAATCACCATTTTACATCCTCTATTGAACAGTTTGTGGTTACTGCGACGCAAATGGCAGCGATCGAGCAGCGAATTTTTGACTCGGGAATGCCAGTGGTGGCGCTGATGGAAAAGGTAGCAGGGTTAATTACTCAACGCTTGCTTAAATTATTAAAGGGCGTTTCTACAGTTGGCGTTATTGTCGGACCGGGTCATAATGGGGGCGATGCTACCGTCGTGGCGCGAGAGTTACATCTCAAGGGCTATAATATCGTTATTTATCGTCCCCTGAATAAGGGAAAAGAATTAACCCAAGCCCATCTTAATTATGTAGAGAGTCTTGGTGTTCCCATTACCAATGATCTCAGGGAATTAGAAGGCTGTGAGGTAATTGTTGATGGCTTATTTGGCTTTGGGATGACACGCCCGTTGGAAGGGGAGTTAGCTGAAGCGGTGGAAACGATTAATCAATGGTTAATGCCTGTGGTCAGCATTGACCTCCCTTCAGGAATTCATACGGATACTGGAGAAGTTTTAGGAAGCGCGATCGCGGCTGATTATACCTTTTGTTTAGGACTTTGGAAACGAGCTTTTTTTCAAGATCAGGCCTTACCCTATCTCGGAAAAGTGGCGTTAATTGATTGTGGCATTCCTCTAGCGGATGTGGAAGCAGTTGTCAGAGAATCGTCTGTGGTTAAACCCATGAGCGCGAAATTAGCGCGATCGCTGCTGCCGCTACCCCGTCCCTTAGTAACCCATAAATACAAACAAGGACATTTATTAATTATTGCCGGTTCTTATCAATATGCAGGGAGTGTCATTCTTGCCGGGTTAGGGGCGAGAAAAAGCGGTGTGGGAATGCTGAGTATTGCTGCCCCTGTCTCTCTCAAATCTATGTTAATCACCCATCTTCCCGAAGCGTTAATCATTGATTGTCCTGAAACTGAAAAGGGAGCAATTGCAGAACTTCCCTCAGCAGCAACCCAATGGGATAAGTATAGCACGGTAGCAGTGGGGCCAGGGTTAACCCTAGAAGCGCGATCGCTGTTCCCCTCAATTTTAGACGCACCAACCCCCTTAGTGATTGATGCCGATGGATTGAACCTTTTAGCAGAAATGACCCCAACAAAAGCTCTAAAATCCCGTAGTGAACCCACAATTCTTACCCCCCACCCTGGAGAATTTCGACGCTTATTTCCTGATCTCGATTCCTCAGATACCCTTACCAAGGTACAAACCGCAGCTGAACAAACTAACAGTTGTATCCTTCTCAAGGGTGCAAGAAGCGCGATTTCGGGAAAAGATCAAGAAACTTGGGTCATCCCTGAAAGTACCCCTGCTTTAGCTAGAGGCGGCAGTGGGGATGTACTCACTGGCTTATTATCAGGCTTAGTTGCTCAAGATCATTCTAAAAATCTCTCTACCAGTACCCTCACCGCAGTTGCCGCCACTTGGCACGCCCAAGCTGGAATCATTGCCAGCCAACAAGAAAGTGAGTTAGGCGTGGATGCTTTCACCTTAACCCAATATCTTACTCATTTTGTTACTGATAACCAACAACGAATAACCAATAACCAATAACTCATTCTCCAGTAAGTTAAGATAGGTTTACAGAAAACCAGTGAAATCGCCCTTTTTGATTAAATTAAGATGAACGCACCAATTCGAGGAATGCAAGCCCCCTATTATGGTGGCGGTAATATGCGAACCCCGCCCCCAGACTTACCCTCTCTACTATTAAATGAACGGATTATTTATTTAGGTTTACCTCTGGTTTCTCCAGATGAGTATAAAGAACAAATTGGGCTTGATGTCACAGAATTAATTATTGCTCAACTGTTGTACTTACAGTTTGAAGATCGGGAAAAACCCATTTATATGTACATCAACTCCACAGGAACCTCTTGGTATGGCGGAGAAGCCATTGGCTTTGAAACTGAAGCCTTTGCCATTTGTGATACCCTCAACTACATTGAGCCTCCTGTAAATACCATTTGCATTGGTCAGGCTATGGGAACTGCTGCGATGATTCTCTCTGCAGGCACAAAAGGGTATCGGGCAAGTCTTCCCCATGCCACCATCATTTTGAACCAGCCTCGTCAAGGAGCGCAAGGGCAAGCCACGGATATTCAAATTCGGGCCAAAGAAGTCTTGGCGAACAAAGATGCCATGTTAAACATTTTGGCGCGAAATACTGGTCAGCCGAAGGAAAAAATTGCGAAAGACTCGGATCGCATGTTCTATCTGAGTCCCCAACAAGCCAAAGAATATGGGCTGATTGATCGCGTTTTAGAAAGTACCAAAGAACTTCCTTCCACCGCCGGTGTTGTATAAGTCCGCTTCAAAGTCTCTATCCCTAATACAGTTGTCAGATTAAAAAAAGGAAAAAATTATGCCTATTGGTGTGCCAAAAGTTCCCTATCAATTACCCGGTCAACCCTACAGTGAATGGGTGGATATTTATAATCGCCTCTATCGAGAACGGATTATTTTTCTCGGTCGAGGAATTAATGATAGTTTAGCCAATCAAGTGATTGCGGTCATGCTTTACCTTGACTCGGAAGATCCCAGTAAGCCCATCTCCCTCTACATTAATTCTCCTGGTGGCTCGGTTAGTGCAGGGATGGCGATTTATGATACGATGCAGCATATCAAATCTGAAGTAACCACGATTTGTGTGGGAATTGCTGCTTCTATGGGCGCTTTCTTATTATCCGCTGGAACCAAAGGAAAGCGTGTTGCCCTCCCCCACTCCCGAATTATGATTCACCAACCCCTAGGAGGAACACAAGGACAACGACAAGCGACGGATATTGAGATTGAAGCCCGAGAAATTCTCCGCATTCGTCAGGAACTCGATCAAATTATGGCCGAAAATACAGGTCAAACAGTTGAGAAGATTAAAAAAGACACCGATCGCGATTACTTTATGTCCGCCCAAGAAGCCAAAGAATATGGCATTGTGGATCGGGTAATTGAAGAGAAAAATCTCTAGTGGTTAAGGTGGGCTTTGTCCCACCCTAATTATTCCAGTAATTGAAAAGAATCTACTTCTAAAACTTCACCGATCATCGCAAGCGTCATCACATCATCTCTAATATTTCCCTTCACTTCAACTCGTTGCTGAGGCTGACATAGAGATTGAGGAGGGTTTTTTAATTCGTAGGTTTTTCCCTCATCGCTGACTAAAGCCCAAGCCCCAATTCCAACCTCTCGTTTTTCAATTTTTCCCGTTACTGTCATCATAAAAGTAAAGCCCGCCATGATAGCAGGCTGATCATAATTTATCAAAAAAACTTAACTTAATTTACGATTCTAATTCGACATGGCTTTCAATGGGATCACCTGAATAAGGTTGAACGCCACTATTGGGATAAACGTCGTCACTAGCAGAGAAAATCCGCGCGATCGCTTCAACAAAGAAAGTGCTGATACTATCCATAACTTGCATCATTTTCATCGTTTTACTCCTAAATTCAATCAGTATTATTGCTCAGAAAAAGCAAGAAAACACTCAAATGAGTTTCGTGATGGTGAACTAAATTCCTTATACTTTTATCCTTATTTTTAGTATAGTTATTCTGAGAAAAAACTGTGGGAAGTATTAAGGATTTCTCAACATTTTTTTATAGATGTTTGCAATTTAATTACTTGCTACGGGTTTTGCCACATCACCAACTTTAAGTGCAACACAATTTTACTAAGATGGTGGTTAGTGTTTTAAAATAGGGATAAT
>JBKHER010000249.1:0-4327 GCA_046540715.1 Halothece sp. | reverse complement strand
CTCTCTCCCCATCTTCCCAACTGAAGGTGATTTCTCCGAGAATGAAACGACCCTGAATCACAAGGGGGAATCAACTGTAACTTAACTTTTTGAAAATAGTATAAGGTTTCCGTTTCAGTTGGGCAATTTTTGCTCTGTTTCTACACAAAACCAGTCAGAGAGCCATCGGTTTGAAACCGATGGACGGGGCTTTTTGCATGTCGGAGGAAACCTCCGACCCCAGCCCCTCATGAATGGCGAACCAAGGCTTTAGCCTTTTGTGTCCTTGTACATCTAGATTTGGCTTTTCGGTATCTGTTATAATTAATCGAAGTCCAAAACTAAATGGTGAAAAACCCAAGCGGACTAATTTAATAGGTAAGGACACAGCTAAGGTTAACCTTAGCCAAGGTCTGTCTCCCATCCTTGAGTGTGGGAAGAGGAAGTGATGAAATGCGATTTTAATCCATTGAATCACAACCTCCTGAATCCATTGAATTTTAATCAATGGAGAACTCAATCTGGTTCTGGAGTTGCCGAAACCGCTTCGTCTGCTGGTTCTTCTGGCGTTGCCGCTTCGTCAGTGGCTACAGGTTCAGTTTTGCGTTCGGGAATAGCCACTGTCGTCGGGGTGATTTCTACCGCCGCTTGAGGAGGTTGATCTACGGTTAAGGTCAGGAAGCGGATCACGTGATCACTGAGACGCATTTGCCGTTGCAGAGGCTTAATTGCGCTCCCATCTACCCGATAATTCATCTGAACATAAATTCCATCTTGATGCTTGCCAATCATATAAGCAAGTCTTTTTTTACCGTGATTGCGAGTTCTAATTTCTTCGACCCCCTGTTGCTGTAAAAACTCTTCGTATTTTTTGACTTCCTGCGAAACCTGATCTTCACTCAGATCAGGGCGGATAATGAACATAGTTTCGTAATTATTCAACATAAATCAAACTCCTTGTGGACTAAAATGGCTTGCGCTAAACAAGCAAGGATCATTTATTCTATCATGAGCTTTTAATTTTTAACGGATAAGGTTCGTAAGCGATTAAGAGCAGCTGCCAACTCAAAGCGACGAAAATAGGCTAGATCATGTTGCGGCGACGGGGTAATGACATCTAAACCTTTCTGATCAAGATCACTAAAGACTAAATCGAGAACTTCAGGAAGGGTACGTTTCCCATCAAGATACTGTTTTTTGGCATAAACAATTCCCGCCGCGATCGCGCGGAGTTGTCCTTGATCTACTAACTGTTCTACAGCAGCGAGATCAATATCCTCATTGCCAAAAGAAACCTCATCATTATCTCGCACTTTCACATCAACCTCTTTTTTCCCTCGACTGGGATCAATACTAGAAGCAAGGGGAATCCGTGGGGTAATTTTACCAAAACGGTCTCCCCCTTCAATATTTCTTTCCGTGCGATTGGACTCAGCAATTTCCTTAGCTTTTGCCGTCACTTCATAGGGACGAAAGTTCTCCATAGCAATCACGGTATTTGCCATATCAAAATAATCCCCACTACCGCCCATGACAAGGATTGTAGAAACTTCGTAATCTTGATAGAGTTGTTGAATTTTATCAATAAAAGGGGTGATCGGTTCTTTATCTTTGCTGATTAATTGTTGCATGCGGCGATCGCGAATCATAAAGTTAGTCGCCGCCGTATCCTCATCTACCATTAAAACTTTTGCCCCGACTTCTAAGGCTTCCACAATATTCGCCGCTTGCGAGGTACTCCCACTGGCATTTGGGCTAGAAAAATCACTGGTAGAACGTCCTTGGGGTAATTGATTAATAAACGGAGAAATATCGACTCCCACAACATTACGCCCATCTTCCGCGCGAATTTTCACCGCATCAGGATTAGTGACGACTAACTCTCGTCCATCACCAGGCACATGATTATAAATGCCTAATTCTAGAGCTTGCAATAGCGTTGATTTGCCATGATAGCCACCGCCGACAATTAACGTAATCCCTTGAGGAATCCCCATGCCTTCCACTGTGCCACCGTTCGGGCAATCAAAACTAACTTGTAATTCAGCAGGAGACTCAAACGGCACGACATTTTGATCCGCTAACGGGCGATCATCCACCCCACTACGACGAGGTAAAATGGCCCCATTGGGAACAAACGCCACTAAATTGCGTTGGGATAACTGTTCTCGTAACCAGTCAGCATCTTCTATGGTTTCCACATGGCGGCGAATTGCTTTCGGAGACAGAGACTGATAAATCAGGGCTTGATCCACAATTTCAGGAACCTCATCACATAACATCTCCGCCGCTTGCCGACCTAAAATCCGTCGTCCTTTTGCTGGTAAACCCGCAATAAACCGCACTTCTACCATTTCCTCATCTATTAAAACAGAAGTGCGTTCTAAAACCTCTTGTCCAACGCCTGTGGTGGCAATTAAACCACTTTTTCCCGTTCCGCGAGACTGACTCATTTTAGAAGCAACTTTAATAAACTGTCGCGTTAAATAATCTCGTAGGGCAATTTCTCGACTGAGAGAGTGAAAGAGAAACTCAGGAAATGCTGCGATCGACTGAGGAATCTGTACTCGGAAGCGAGAGGGAGAGGCAAAGGGATCTCCTTGGACATAATCAATAATTAACTTAAAGTCAATAAAATCATATACTCCCTTAATCTCTTTATAGGCTTTATAACTAGCATTATCGAGGCGTTCTAGGGTTGAACGTAATTGATCTTGATTTGGCATCGGTTGTTATCTATGATTCGTTACTGCTTACTGGTTATTTGATAAACTTTCTATGGTTCATTCTCTTGCATAGGTTAACTCATGGCACAAGCAAAAATTGGTGTAATTGGTGGAAGCGGGCTGTATCAAATGGAAGCCCTCCAAGATGTAGAAGAAGTTACCTTAGACACGCCGTTTGGGTCGCCCTCTGATTCCTTGATGATTGGAACGTTAGAAGGAACCAAAGTGGCTTTTCTCGCCCGTCATGGTCGCAATCATCACCTCATGCCTACCGAGTTACCCTTTCGGGCCAATATTCATGCCCTGAAGCAACTGGGGGTAGAATATATTATTTCGGCTTCTGCGGTAGGATCTCTCCAAGAACAAGTGAAACCCTTGGATATGGTAATTCCCGATCAATTTATTGACCGCACTCGTAATCGCGTCAATACCTTTTTTGGGGATGGAATCGTTGCCCATATTGGCTTTGCTGACCCTGTGTGTGATAAATTAGGAGAAATTTTATATAGCGCGATCGCGCAACTAGACTTAGAAGAAGTGACCCCTCATCGGGGCGGGACTTATGTTTGTATGGAGGGGCCCGCTTTTTCCACCAAAGCAGAATCTTATTTATATCGCAGTTGGGGGGCAACCGTTGTCGGAATGACCAACTTACCCGAAGCCAAATTAGCCCGAGAAGCAGAAATTGCCTATGGCACTCTTGCCCTCGTTACCGACTATGATTGCTGGCATGAAGATCACGACAGTGTCAGTGTCGAAATGGTCATTGAATACCTGAAGAAAAACGCCGTCAATGCCCAGAAAGTGATTCAAGAAGCCGTCCGACAAATTAGCGCCAATCCCCCAGTCTCAGAAGCTCATTCTGCTCTCAAATATGCTATTTTAACCCCCTTAGACCAAGCCCCAACGGCGACTAAGGAAAAATTAAAAGTGTTGTTAGAGAAATATAGCCATTCCAATTAGTTTCAGTAGTGCGACCGTCTCGGTCGCTAGTAGAGAGCAAGATGCTCTCACTAAGGAAAAATTAAAAGTGTTGTTAGAGAAATATAGCCATTCCAATTAGTTTCAGTAGTGCGACCGTCTCGGTCGCTAGTAGAGAGCAAGATGCTCTCACTACTTTTCACCTGATGGTTTTTATTTGGAATCACTATACTTGTAACACGAGTAATCAGTGTAAACCATTGACGCTCTCCCGTTAAATCAAAGATGATAACGGGAGATTCTTGCTTCTAACTACTGAACTAGGTTCAGCAGACGACCGCCCTTAAAGCATCCACAAACTAGTTGCTTCCGCCCCAGTGGGGCAATCTCCGCAAGCGTAGATTATCCTGTTTGTGTCCGCCCGACACTACAGTTTTGAGTTAGTTTTCTTTGTTTTTACTGGTACACTCGTTAAGATGCTCACGTTTTTAGAGAGGTGGATCGCTCCTCTTTTAACTAAATCCATTGTCCCACAACTGTTCTGATTCATCTACCCAACCAATCAAAGATTAAGCTCCGACCCAAGCGCGATTGTATCGCGCATTGGAAAGCGGAGCTTATGTTGGGAGTCTTCTCAGAACTCCAGATAACCAATAACTAAATCCCCTTTTTTTCCTTCCCTCCACAGCAAGACAGATGAA
>JBKHER010000248.1:0-4342 GCA_046540715.1 Halothece sp. | reverse complement strand
ATTGAATCACAACCTCCTGAATCCATTGAATTTTAATCAATGGAGAACTCAAAACAACAAATATCGTCCGTAACATGAGTCAAATCCTGTCGAAGGTAACTGGGAGGGGGCCTAAAGCCTCTTCTTGGAAAAAACTGATTTTATACAGCATAATTGCGTTCTTTTTAGTTTGGACTCAGCCGGCCTGTGCTGATTCCAATTCTCCTTTAAATTGGGTGGGAAATATGTTTCCCTCAGGCAATTCCAACATTATCTTGCCCAAAGGGGAATCATTTAGCGTTTACACTCAAGTCTATAAAAAGGGAGTTACTCCCTCTTATCGACAGGGGGGTAATATTAGTTGCACCCTCTACTGGGGGGAAGTGAAGCGTTTTGGTGGCAATTGGCAAACTGTTACGACAACTCCCATGTCTTATATTGGCGATACTAATGAAAATGATGAGTATCGCGCTATGATTAGCCCCGATACGGGGTTGTATGAGTACACCACGCGCTGTATTGAGGAAGACACTGAAACTGTGCGCTGGCAAAGTGGTGGGAATGGTCGCCTTACTGTTAGCCCGGTTCCTAATGCCCCAGAACAGAGGAAGGCTTTATGGATTGATCACGATACAATTGCCTGGAATCAAAGTGAAGGGGTAACCTATGAACTTCATTATGCCCCCAGTGGGAATGTGAGAGTGCCTGTTCGCAGTGGAGAAGGGATTACCCTCCGAGAAAAGGGAAAATTGCTCTGGGATGAATATCCGAAGTTTCCCAATATTGGGGGCTATGATGGTTGGCAAATTCCCAGTGCTGCCAAGCCTCTAGTGCCAGCAATTCTGAAAAGTGAAAGCGCGATCGCCGCGTATGATGAAAATGGCAAGCTCATTGATGCTACGGGACTCCAACTGCAAGGGGTTCTCGATGATCTCTACAGCTATTCTGGGGATTTAGGCGTAATTTACGATCGCGGCACTCCCACCCTAAAACTGTGGGCTCCTACAGCTAAGTCTGTCACCCTACATCGTTATGAGAATACCTATCCCAATATCCAGTCCAATACTCACGAAATGAATTTTAATCCTGAAACTGGGGTTTGGACAGTGGTCGGCGATCGCAGTTGGGATCGGCAGTATTATCTTTATGAGGTGGAAGTTTATGTTCCCTTTACGGGGAAATTTGAGAAAACCTTTGTTAGTGATCCCTATTCCGTGAACTTGTCTCAAGATAGTCGCTTCAGTCAGATGGTGGACTTGTATGAAGACCCCAGTTTAAAACCAGAAGGCTGGGATGAGATTAGTAAGTCTCCCCTTACTGCCCCTGAAGATATGGCCATTTATGA
Organism: Halothece sp.; assembly: GCA_046540715.1. Taxonomy (GTDB): domain Bacteria; phylum Cyanobacteriota; class Cyanobacteriia; order Cyanobacteriales; family Rubidibacteraceae; genus Halothece. The sequence continues at coordinate 3,018 of JBKHER010000248.1, read as the reverse complement.
AGTCCATGTGCGGGACTTTAGTCGCAATGATGCCAAAGTACCAGAGCGCGATCGCGGCACCTTTAACGCCTTTACCTATAACGGCAAAAACGGCAAACCCCTCTCCAATGGGATGAGTCATCTGAATGATCTCGCTGAGGCGGGATTAACCCATATCCATCTTTTACCCGCTTCTGATTTTGCCTCCGTGGAAGAAAATCCAGAAGCCCGCATTAACCCCAACCCTGATATTCTTGCCAGCTTTGCCCGTGACTCAGTGCAACAACAAGCCATTATTGGTTCAACACGGGGCAATGATAGTTTTAACTGGGGCTATGATCCTTACCATTACGGGGTTCCGGAAGGGAGTTATGCCACCGCCCAAGACGATGCTACACGGATTCTCGAATTTCGGAAGATGGTGCAAGCCCTCAATGAAAGCAACTTAAAAGTGGTGATGGATATGGTATATAACCATACCTTTGCTAATGGGCTTTATACCCAAGCGGTTCTCGATAAAGTGGTTCCTGGTTACTACCACCGCTATAACAATGAAGGGTATCAGGTAAACTCCAGTTGTTGTGCCGATACCGCCACCGAGTTTGACATGATGGAAAAACTCATGGTGGATACGATTCAGCGTTGGATTAAAGCCTATAAAGTAGATGGCTTTCGCTTTGACCTGATGAACCTGCACACTGTCGATAACATGGTGAAATTGCGAGACACCATTCGCCGCATGACTCCCGCTCAAGATGGGGTCGATGGCAATAATATTTACCTTTATGGTGAAGGTTGGGATTTTGGTTCCGCAAAAGACAAAGGACTCCATCACGCCAGCCAATACAACATGGCGGGAACAGGCATTGGAACCTTTAACGATAAAATTCGTGATGCGGTTCATGGCGGTTATTCCACTAATCCCCAGGAAATTCACCGTCAAGGATTTATTAATGGTCAATCCTATGACTGGAATGGTTATTTCTATAACGACCGCTTTCGCAATAATTTACGGAAAACCACCGATAAACTGCGGATTAACCTCGCAGGTAGCCTACAAGACTTCCACATCCTGAATCAAAATAATCAGGAGGTATCTGGCTTAGAACTCGATGGAACGGGTTATGTTAAAGATCCCCAAGAAAGTGTCAACTACATTTCCAAACATGACAACGAAACCCTGTTTGACTTAAATCTGTTTAAGATGCCTCTTGGTCAATCAGGAAGTGCTGTAACCAGCATGAACGAACGAGTCCGCGCTCAGAATTTGGGCTTAAGTCTCGTCGGTTTCAGTCAAGGAGTTCCCTTTTTCCATTTAGGAAGTGATATGTTGCGGTCTAAGTCTTTGGATCATAATAGTTATGATTCGGGAGACTGGTTTAATCGCGTGGACTTTACCTATACCAAGAGTAATTTTGGTGTGGGATTACCCCCTGCTTGGAATAACCAAGAACGCTGGGAAATTATGGCTCCCCTATTGCGAAATTCCAAATTTGACCCCACCCAAGAGCATATTTTGGATAATGTGAGCCATTTTCAAGATGTGCTGAAAATTCGCCGCAGTTCTCCTTTATTCCGTTTACGCACCAAAGAAGAGATTGAAAAACGGGTGCAGTTTCATAATATGGGAGAAAACCAGAAAGACGGTTTCATTGCCATGTCCATTAGTGACACTGTGGGCGAAAACTTAGATTCCAACTATGACCAAATTGCGGTTTTCTTTAATGCGGATAAGTTCCGAAAGAAAATTACAATTCCAGAGTTTGCAGGGTCTAAGATGATGTTACATCCTGTACAAACCAATTCTCGGGATGATGTGGTCAAAACAGCAAAATTTGACCTAGAAACGGGTCAGTTTGAAATTCCACCGCGTACCGCAGCGGTTTTTGTCACTCCTGAGTAACCCCAAATCAAATTTCTCCCCTATCTTAGGATGGGGGGGACGGCTTTATTAGCAGAGATTTCAATGTTGAGATTATTAAGTGGATTTGGCTTAATCACCGGGGCGACCTATCCCTTCCGCGCGATCGCGCTTCTATTAAGAAAACCCTATTTATGGCAATATCTCATTCTCCCCATTTTCGTTAACTTGCTGATTGGTATTGTTCTTTATGGAAGTATCATCTATTGGGGATGGAGCAGCATTGAAAGCCTTACCATGACACTTTCTGAAAATATTGACCAAGCCATTGCTGATCTTCCCAACTGGTTAAATTTTTTAGAATACTTAATTCTGTTTCTGGGATGGCTACTCAAAATATTACTAACCATCATTTTTTTAATTGTATTTGGATTTATTTTACTACAATTTGGAAGTATTTTAGGCTCTCCTTGGTATGGCAAACTCTCTGAAGAAGTGGAAAAATTGCGCTTAGGAAAAGCTGAAAATATTGAAGTTGGACTTTGGAAAGATATCCGCCGCGCTTTATTATTTGAACTCAAGAAAATACTCCTTGCTGTTACTGGGGGGATTATCCTCTTTTTGATTGGCTTTTTTCCAGGCATCGGGACAATTATTACCACAGTTGGCAGCTTTACCCTCACCGCCACCATTATTTGTTTAGACTTTTTTGATAGTCCCCTCGAAAGACGACGATTTTCCTTTCGCAATAAATTAAAAACGGTTTATGGCAATTTACCTGCGAGTGGTAGCTTTAGTTTCTCCTGCTTAGTCTTAATTAGTGTGCCTTTATTTAACTTATTAACTATTCCTTTGTGTGTAATGGGAGGAACTTTATTACTCAGCGATCGCGTTTTCTTCAGGAAGACCTAATTAGGGCTTGCTAAACATCCAGTATGAGAAAACCAAAACAGTGATCAGTGATCAGTTACCAGTGACCAATGCTTATGTCTGGTCATCTCTCGCAGTCCACTCTAAACAGTTATAGTCATTCCAAATAATACCATTTTTAAGAATTAGTGCTACACACCAACCCATTGTTCCCCCCTTTCAAAGGGGGGTTAGGGGGGATAAAGGGGGGTTGACTTTTCCGAAACGGTATAAAAACCATCAAGCTGAGAGTGGGAGCATCTTGCTCC
>JBKHER010000247.1:0-4358 GCA_046540715.1 Halothece sp. | reverse complement strand
AGGGGGCTTCATTAAAAGGTAACTGTCATCCGCATGGTACTGGTGAAAACATTAGCCTCAGCCGCGTCTTGATTGGGATTAAGATGCCAAATGAAGCCTGGAGTAACTGCTGTCTGGTCGCTGATTTGCCATTGATAAAATGCTTCTAAATGCCAGGGGGTGGCGTTAGGAAAATCTTGATTAGCGAAATTGCCTAAATAAGGCTGTGCGCCAATGATGATTCCCCCGAGATTATTCTCTTTACCCAGATCAGGAAGCACTAGGGAGAGGGAATAGTTCCAAATTTCTCCGTCTCCGTTATCTGAGGTCTGAATATCAGTGTAACCAAATTGTCCCCCAATTCCAAGTTTTGGCTGAGGTTGCCAGAATAGTTCTAAGCCATAAGCATTGCTAACGGTGGGAAATTGACGCAGCGTCTCATTGACAATTGCTGTTCCCATAATGGGGGAGGGAGAATCAAGACCATCATTAAAGCCAAATTCTCCTTGTTCAAATTGGCTATATAAATAATTGAAACTTAAGGAAAGGCGTTCTCTTGTTTCCCATTGTAGGGCAACACCTGTGCTATAAGAGCCATCAAATAAGCCTTTTTCGGGATTACTGCTATCTAAGGAATAATAACCAACCCCAAGGGAGACAGAGGGGGGAATTTCTTGAGAAAGGGCGATTCCTGTTCCGCCGCCTAAGCTAAGAATGGGGTTACGTTGGGCAAAATTAGAAAGGGTGGTGGTTCCAGCGTTTCCGTCATCAAAAAAGGGATTTGTTGCTATCTGATAGTCGCGATGTTCCCCTCCAGTTGCACTAATCATAGCAAGGGTATGATCACTGAGGGGAAAGCGATAGGTGAGTTTGTCTAAAAATAAATCATTGTCGCTATTGCCGCGCCATTGATGAGTTTGGGTAAATTCACTACTGCCAGAGGCGAGATCAGGGGTGATACTATTACCAGCAGTGAAACGGGTTAATAACCGATCGCGCCCTGTAAAACTGCTTTCAAAATTGAGACGGCTTCTTGTCTGGAAAACAAGGTCTTGATTCTGTTCGGCTTGAGAAGACTCCGTTGCGACAAAGTTAACCACTCCTCGCAGCTTGGTATTCGGTGAAAATTGGGTAATTTCTAATTCTCGGACTCTAGCTGTTACGGCATCAACTCTTCCTCTTAAAATCGCCAGTTCTTGGATAAACTCAGTTTCAAGGCGATCAATTATAGCTTGTTCTTCGCTGGTAATATCCTCTTCTAATTGACTTAAACAATGGTTGAGTAAGGCGGCAAATTCGTAGCGTGTGATGGGTTGTTCCCCGCGAAAAGTTTGGTCAGGATAGCCTTGCAGACACTGGTAACGCTCTTGCAGTTGTTGTAAACTACTAAAAGCCCAATCCGTGGGATGGACATCTTGAAGTTCTATAACAGGCGTAACGGGAGAGGAAAGAGAGGAATCGGCTTCTTGCGCTTGGGAAGCTGTGGCAAGTAAAGTAACATTTAAGGTAATCCAGAATAGACAATAACGACGCATCAATATTCTTTCCCCTCACAGTATGATTGAAGTTAAAAATCTCAGCAAATTTTTTGGTTCGACTCCTGCTATCTCCGATGTTACCTTTTCTGTGCGAGAAGGGGAAATTTTAGGCTTTCTTGGCCCCAATGGCGCTGGAAAAACTACGACCATGCGGATTTTAAGCGGTTATATTCCTGCTAGTGCAGGAACCGCTAGCATTGGGGAATATGAAGTTCATAAACAGTCTCTGGCGGTGCGTAAACGCATTGGCTATTTACCTGAACGTCCTCCCTTATATTTAGATATGACGGTAAAGGGGTTTTTAGGGTTTGTGACGCAACTAAAAGGAGTCCCGAGGCGCGATCGCGCTTATCTGGTCAATACGACCATTGAACGCTGCTTTTTAGAAGAAAAACGTCATACTCTCATCCGCAAACTCTCAAAAGGGTATCGTCAACGGGTGGGAATTGCCCAAGCGATTGTTCATGATCCCCCTGTGATTATTTTAGATGAACCGACCATCGGACTTGATCCCCGTCAGATGATTGAGGTACGAAATTTAATTAAAAGTTTAGCAGGACAACATACGATTATTCTTTCCACTCATCTACTTTCAGAAGTAAGCATGATCAGCGATCGCGTTACGATTATTTCTGAGGGAAAAGTGGTTACAACCAATAGCCCTGATAATTTAATGACAGAATTAGCGGGCGGTGGCGGTTATACTCTCAACGTCGGCGGGGATATTGACGTGGTTAAAAGCACCCTAAATACCCTCCCTGAAATTTCTTCTGTCACTGTTTCCCCCCTAGAAAACAGCGATCGTTGTCAACTCAAAATTACTTGTCTTCCCAATACCGAACCCGGCGATAAAATTGCCACCTTTCTTGTTAACTCTGGGCTACATCTTTACGAAATGCAACGAGATAAACCCACCCTAGAAGATGTCTTTTTAGAATTAACCAATCAAGACAAGGAAACCAATGAATCATCGGCAGGGCTGTTTCATTCTCGGGGTAAAATTTAAAAGGAAAGCGCGATCGCGCCCCGCGCACCGAATTGAATCTTCGATTCCTTACAGCCGAAATCCCTGATGGCGCTCCCGATGATGTGGTGCGAACCGTTGTGGAAAACTGCACAACCCTTAAGTTTATGGGGCTAATCTCTTTCATTACCATCCTTCTGCTTTGGCAATGGGCAGCCCAAGGCTACACCAGCGTTATTTTACCCAGCGCGATCGCGCGTTCATAGTGTAATCAGCGCGGATTAATCTTTACTCCTCCTCAGCTTTGAGAAAAGCAGTAGAGCGAAGGATTTGCTAGACTATGACTTCTAGATCAAAAGAGAGATACCATACCTTTTTCAGATGAAGAAGTTTCCAAAAAAACGTCCAATTGCGGTTGACTTGTTTGCGGGAGTCGGTGGGATGACTTTAGGGTTTGAACAAGCAGGGTTTGATGTCCTCGCTTCAGTTGACATTGATCCCATCCATTGTGCTGCCCACGAGTTTAATTTTCCGTTTTGGTCAGTGATTTGCCAAGATGTGAGACAACTGACAGGAGAAGCAATCAGACAATCTTCTTCTATTCAAAATCAAGACATTGATGTGGTTTGCGGAGGACCCCCTTGTCAAGGATTTTCTTTAATTGGAAAGCGAGTTTTAGAGGATGAAAGAAATGCTTTAGTTTTTCATTTTCTAAGATTGGTTTTAGAATTAAAACCCAAATACTTTGTCATGGAAAATGTCGCGGGTATGGCGATTGGAAAATCACAGCAATTATTAAACGAATTAATCGAACAGTTTCAGAAGAATAGCTATCAAGTCCAACTCCCCTATCAAGTTTTGAATTCAGTTAATTTTGGTGTTCCTCAAAATCGTAAGCGTTTGTTTTTATTAGGATGTCGTTATGATCAAATACTGCCAAACTATCCGACTCCTATCACCCGACCTGCTAAAAGCAAAGTGACTTTATTAAATAGCCATCAACCTGATAGCCCAACTGTCAAAGATGCACTCATTGATTTACCCATTATCGAAAACTATCCTGAATTGTTAACACAAGATACTGTAAAAGCAGAATTTGGGAAACCCAGTTGTTATAGCAATCAGTTGCGACAAAATGGAAGAAAGAAAGATGATTACAGTTATCCTAGAACTTATGATTCCAGTCTATTAACGGCAAGTTTAAGAACGCAGCATACAGAAAAATCAATGACGAGGTTTGCCGAAACTCTACCTGGAAAAACAGAGCCCGTTAGTCGTTTCTTTAAACTTGATCCTGATGGAATTTGTAATACTTTGAGAGCAGGCACTGCAAGTAATCGTGGGGCTTATACCTCTCCTCGTCCCATTCATCCTTATCTTCCCAGATGTATTACTGTTCGAGAAGCAGCACGGTTACACTCTTATCCCGACTGGTTTCGATTTCATGTGACAAAATGGCATGGTTTTCGGCAAATTGGTAACTCTGTACCACCATTATTAGCCAGAGCAGTAGCAAAAGAAATCCTCAAAGTTTTAGGGATTACACCTTTTCAATTGAAAGACTATTCTAATTTAGGAGAAGAATATTTGTTAAAGTTAGATATGTCAAAAGCTGCTCAACTCTACCAACTTGATCCTCATGTGATTGCTCCCAGAACTAGGAAAAATAAGCAAGGTACAAATCAGAATGGCAAATAATAAAAGAACCAGCTATAGCAATATGATCTGATTTGTAAAAAGCAGTTATACTATTTTGAACAATTAGGGCTACATTCGATTTTATTTCCCCCTTTTCAAAGGGGGGTTAGGGGGGATAAAAGGGGGGTCGTTTCATTCTCGGAGAAATCCTCTTGTTTGTGGGGAGATGGGGAGATCGG
>JBKHER010000246.1:0-4422 GCA_046540715.1 Halothece sp. | reverse complement strand
CCAAATCACGGTACTTGTTGCCAGAGAAAAGTAACAGAAGTGTTACAGAGTTTAAAGTTTCTTATTGTTTATGTCCAGTGCAGTGAAAGCCTTGCGGTAAACTAAATCAGAAAGAGTCCTTATTTCATAAAAATCTGTTAAGGAGCAAGTCTTAATCATGTCTCATAGTGTAAAAATTTACGACACCTGCATCGGTTGTACCCAATGCGTTCGCGCTTGTCCACTCGATGTTTTAGAAATGGTTCCTTGGGATGGCTGCAAAGCTGGTCAAATTGCCTCTTCTCCCCGTACCGAAGACTGCATTGGCTGCAAACGTTGTGAAACCGCTTGTCCCACTGATTTCTTAAGCGTTCGGGTTTATCTCGGCGCAGAAACCACCCGTAGTATGGGCTTGGCGTATTAGGTTTAACTTAAACCAATTCCCCACTTTGGCTGTGTAATATGAAATGCCCTAATGGTTGCTACAAATGAACTGGCTTAACGATCCCTTTAGCCTCCCTTTCCAAGGGGGGTTGGGGGGATTAATCAGTGTAGCAGTCTTTTTTGTATTTCATATAAACAGTTGGGGTGGGGTTCTATTATGTGAAAAATTTTGCTTGGAGACAGTTTGAGTTTAATGAAAAGTTATTTAGCCGCAGCGGTGCAAATGACTAGTAAGCCAGATTTAGAGGAGAATTTGGCAACTGCATCGGATTTGGTAGAATTGGCAGTGCGACGAGGGGCGGCTTTGGTAACACTGCCTGAAAATTTTTCTTTTTTGGGACAAGAAACGGAAAAGGTTAAACAAGCCAGCGAAATTGCCCACAAGAGTGAAAAGTTTCTCAAAACTATGGCGCAACGGTATCAAATTACCATCGTTGGCGGTGGTTTTCCGATTCCTGTCGGGGATGGCCAAGTCACCAATACTGCCCTGATGGTGGGGAAAAATGGGGAAGAATTAGCCCGTTACGAAAAGGTGCATCTGTTTGATGTGAATCTCCCTGATGGCAATACTTATCAAGAGTCAGAAACAGTTAAAGCAGGTGTCTCTCTTCCCCCTATTTCCATTTCTCCTGAATTAGGCAAAATTGGTCTTTCTGTCTGTTATGACGTGCGCTTTCCAGAGTTATACCGAGAACTCTCGAAGCAGGGTGCTGAAGTTTTACTCATTCCCGCTGCGTTTACCGCTTATACCGGGAAAGACCACTGGCAGGTCTTATTAACAGCAAGAGCGATTGAAAACACCGCTTATGTTATTGCCCCGGCCCAAACGGGAAATCATTACGCCCGTCGCACTAGCCATGGTCACGCCATGATTATTGATCCCTGGGGGCTGGTGTTAACCGATGCGGGAGAAGATCCTGGGGTCGCGATCGCGGAAATTAATCCCTCCCGCTTAGAACAAGTCCGCCGTCAGATGCCTTCCCTCAATCATCGGGTGTTTGGTTAGAGATGGTTAGACATCGCCACGAATTTCTTGGATTACTCCATCTTTAACCACGACTTCGGCATTCATTTTTTTGACTAGATTATCGCCCACTTGCACACGGATAAAGCTGTCCATTTGCCCTTGACCGACTTCTTGGCCGTCTTCTAACAGTTGTACTTGTTGGAGTTGTTGCAGAGATTTGTTTTTTTCTTCAGTAATTTTACTTTTTTGTTGATTGACTTGATTTTGGACATTCCGCAGTTGTTGTTGGACTTGGGGATCACTGGGGTTACTTCCTTGTTGAGTTACCTGCGCGATCGCGCTTTTTCCTTGAGTTTCTAGTTGCTGTAGCTGTTCGTCATACTTATTAATTTGAGATTGCAACTGTTGTTGGACTTCTTCTTTCCAACGCTGCGTCACAATCACCTTTAAGTTAATCTGACGCTTCAGCAATAAACTTTGACTTTCTTCATTCATGGGAATAGTTCCTTCTAAATTAGCCATTGTACAAATTACCCCTTAACAAACATCCCATTAATGATATCTTGATACCGTTCACTGACGACAGGGCGTTTAATTTTCAAGGTTTGGGTCATCATTCCATTGTCGGCAGAAAACGGTTCTGTAATCAGCTTAAATACGCCAATGCGGTCATCGGGACGATAACCAGGGCGATTTTTCACTTCTCGATTTAACTCCTTACGAAATAACTTTTGCACCGCAGGATTCTCTAACATCTTGTCTAACCATTCCTCAGAAAAATCTAACTCTAAATGATTCTCTTGTGACCAGGCTTGTAGTTGTTCAAGGTTGGGAACAATTAACGCCCCCAGACAACGCTGATCTTGCCCTACCAACATGATTTGATCAATATAGGGGCTACGTAAACAAGCATTTTCAATGGGCTGGGGTTCAATATTTTCGCCATTGGAGAGAACAATGGTATCTTTCGCCCGTCCCGTTAAAACTAAATTTCCCCGTTGAGTCATCCAGCCTAAATCACCCGTATTAAACCAGCCATCTTCGTCAATTGCTTTCGCCGTCGCTTCTGGGTTTTTATAATACCCCTGCATCACTTGTGTTCCTCGAATTAAAACTAAGCCTTTTTCTCCCTGCGAGAGAGGCTGTTTCGTTTCAGGATCAACAATTTTGGTTTCAGTTTCGGGAATCGCTTGTCCCGATGATCCTCGCAAATTATTATCAAACCGTCGCGCATGAGTAACAGGAGAAGTTTCGGTTAAACCATATCCAACAAGTAAGGGAATCCCAATAATTTCATAGAAATCATCAATATGTTTAGCTAGCGCACCACCCCCACTAATGACGGTTTTTAACTTTCCACCTGTGGCTTGACGAACTGTTTTATAAACAATTTGATCAGCTAAATTATGCAGCGGCTGCAGGAAAAAAGTTTGCACAGAAGCGAGAAAACGTTCTCTTGGGGAAGGATGGAAATTTTCTAATGCTAATCCCTCTTTAATTCGTTTGGCTTTAATATAACGATCTGATATTTTGAGAAAAAGAGCAATCAATTTTTTCTTCGTTAGACTTTGATCGGCAAGTTGTTTTTGAATGCCATCATAAAGAGATTCCCAGAGACGGGGAACTCCGACCATATAAGTCGGTTTTTGTTCTCGTAAGTCTTGTTTAAATGAACGCAGATTTGTATAAATTAAACGACAGCCCCGAGATAATAAAAAATACTCCGCTGCTCGTTCATAAGCGTGCCAACTGGGAAGAATACTTAAAACTTTATCAGCAGGTTGGGGTTGAATAACATCCGTTAAAGCCCGAATCTGGTGCAAAAAATTGCCGTGAGATAACATTACTCCTTTGGGTTTTCCTGTCGTTCCTGAGGTGTAAATTAAAGTTGCTAAATCATTTTTATTGCGAATTACAGGACTAAATTGATATTTACTTCCGTCACTCATTAATTGAGAATAGTTTATCACTTTAATCCCTTCTAATTTAATGGTTTCATCAGACAGTAAAATGACCAATTTAAGTGGCGGATTAGTGATTTCTGCTTTTAATTGTTCTAAGGTCTTATTATTTTCGACAATTAGGGCAATGCTATCACTATCTTCGAGAATATAGAGTAATTCTGCTGCATCGGCTTGGGCTGATCTCACCACATTTGCTGCCCCAGTGCTAATTGTTCCTTGATCCGCAATCAACCAACGTGGGCTATTATTGGCAAAGAAAGCCACTTTGGTATCAGGTTCAATTCCTTGGGCTTGTAAACCGGCTGCAAATTGTTGAATTTTTTGCTTTAATTGTTTATATGTAATCTGCACAGGCGGATCGCTATGAGGATTATCAAGTGCAATCACTTCTCCATAGTGACGAGCTACTTCTGACCAAATTTCTGGTAAAGACTGTATGCTGGAATAGTTGATGGGCGTATTTGTTTGCTGAATCATTTTTTTCTTCTTAGAATTTACATCTTACTTACTAATGCTTTAGCATGATCTTAGTTCAATTTGGTAAAAAATTATGACACTTATTACTTGGTTACAGGGGGGTAGTCGTCCCGATAATGGCAAGAATTTTGAAATGATCCGCGATTGGTGGAATAACTTAAAAGGGAAAGAGGTGATTGTCTCCCAACGGTTAATTCCTGATAATGGGGATGTTTCCCGAATTAATTGGGAACCTCAAAAATTTGATGACCAACTAGTTATGTTTAAATCGGAAATGCGGGGGATTACTTTGTATTGGCAAAAAAGTTTTTCTGACGATGAACGTAGCTTTACTCCGGCTAAGTTGGAGTTAGATCAGATACAGGAAAAGCTCTATATTTATCCTCAATCGCAACCGAAAGTGGTGATTCGAGTGGGAATTCCTGAGATTCGTTATACAACCTTATCAATGAAAGAACCAGAGTTGTCAATTACTGAAGCGGGTGGAGAAAGAATTTTACTGATGCGCGATCGCGATCGGCAAATTGCTGTCAAACTTCCTTTAACGCCCAACACTTTAAAAAGGCTACAAGAACTCTTTTAATAGTTATT
>JBKHER010000245.1:0-4445 GCA_046540715.1 Halothece sp. | reverse complement strand
CTAAATTTTGGCAAGTATTAGTGGTTTCAATTTCAGTGATATTGGCAAGAGTAGTCTGAGCAATGTTCGTTAAGGCTTCTTCGGTAAAAAAGGCTTGGTGTCCGGTAATAACAACATTGGGAAAGGTTAACAAGCGTTGAAAGATATCATCTTCAATCACTTCGTTTGATAAATCCTCAAAAAACAGATCAGATTCTTCTTCATAAACATCTAAGGCGAGATAGCCAATAATTTTACTTTTTAAGCCTGTAATTACCGCTTTAGTATCAATTAATCCCCCACGGCTGGTGTTAATTAACATCACTCCTGGCTTCATTTTGGCAATGGAGTCTTGATTAATTAAATGTCTATTCTCCTCTGTTAAAGGACAATGGAGAGAAATAATATCCGATCGCGCATATACTTCATCTAGAGACACATACTCGCCGAAATTAGAAAAACTTTCATTGGGATAGGGATCATAGGCTAAAACTTTGCAGCCAAATCCTGATAAAATTTGTCCGGTGAGATATCCAATTTTTCCTGTGCCAATAATCCCAACAGTGCGACCATATAAGTCAAAGCCTAATAAACCATTCAAGGAAAAGTTTCCTTCTCGGATCCGATTATAAGCTCGGTGAATTTTGCGATTTAAGGTTAATATAAGCGCGATCGCGTGTTCAGCAACCGCATGAGGAGAATAAGCTGGAACTCGAACAATTTGCATTCCTAATGCTTTAGCCGTTTCCAGATCAACATTATTATAGCCAGCACAACGGAGAGCAATTAATTTAACTCCCTGTCGAGCGAGAATTTTTAATGTTTCGGCTCTAACTTCATCATTAACAAAAACACAAACAGCAGTGGCATCTTGAGCTAAAATTGCTGTTTTTTCACTTAAATGCGGTTCTAAGAAAATTAAGTCGTGATTATAGGTTTCATTAGCTTTATTAAAAAATTTTTCATCGTAGGGTTTAGTTCCAAATAAGGCAACTTTCATAACTTTAAAATAATTGAGCAATTTCTATAGCTCTACTAAATCCGTTGTACCCCCCTTGAATTCCCCCCTTACCAAGGGGAGGTTAGGGGGGATTCAATCGATAACTGCTTTTGACAAATCAGATCAGATTGCTAAATCTATTTTAGACTAGACCTTAATAACTAGCCATTAAATTAAGTTTAAGAATGACGTTGCATTCTGGTTCGTAAATACATAACCACTGGAAACTGATAATATTCTACAATTAACCAAATCAAAATAACAAAATGAGCGATAAATGTCAAAATTGTCCAAACCGTGGGAAGCCAAGCGAGAGGAGTCCCCGGAATAGTGGGGAAAAGATAAGCCCCAGCGCCGACAATCAGAGGAGGAAGGGTAATAAAAAGCAATCCTAACCCCCAATATTCCCAACCAATATTAAGCCCTTTGCGATAAGGATTACTCCACTTTTTGCCATCCCAATACCAACTGAGAGGGATTTCACTATCCATCATTTTTAACACTTGTTGGGAAAAACTAGCCGTAAAAAGATGCTGGCAAAATTCACAGGAAAAGGTATCTTCCATTAAGGGCAATGCTTTTACTTCCCCTGTGCGACAAACAGGACAAGGATAAGTTTCGTTTTCGTTAAGTGATTTCATAGCGATCAGTTATTAGGCAAAGTTAGCTGGTGGTTGTTCGCTTTGTTCTTTCAGTTTCTTTAATTGTTCTTGAATCAACTTGTGGAGATTTTTCCGAGCAATTTCTGTCCCATGATCATAGTTTCCCGATTCATCAAAAAAGATGAGACTATCCACTTGTTCTAGGGCTAAAAGCTCAAATAAAATGTGCGTAACTGGAATCGGTAACGCCATGAGTTGGGGATCATTATGTTGAGCAAAAGCACTTGCATCCTCTAAACTCGGAAACGCATAAATCACCCGTTTCTCTAAGTTTTGATTTTCCCGATGACGAAGGGTAGTGACTTGCCAGTGTTCTTGGGAACTTTGCAAGATATAATACTCTTGATGCTGGAGTTGATGAGCCATTAATTTTAAGGTAGGCGCGATCGCGCGTTCCATTACCACAGGCATCCCCCGATCTTCAGGAGCATCTTCAATTAGCTTTTTTAGTTGTTGATCAATATCCATAGTTTTAACGCTTGTTAGCGATGACTCACCCTTCCCCCCATTATGTCTAATTTGTCTTCCCAACCGCGAGAAGAATCATCGATTTTGTCTCGTCTCCGTGAACAGTTAAAAGCCCCTCCTCCCAGGGATACAGAGGAATCAATCTCTTTAAGAGTTTTAGTACAGCTATTAGTCGCCATTGGGATTCTTGCCACAGATTTGGCAGCAGACACCAACTATAGTTTGTGGGCAATTCCCATTAGTGCGATTGGGGCTTTGTGGAGTTGGAAACAAAGACATGAACGTAATACCACAGTTAAATTCCTAATTGCGATTGGGATGTTAATCGTACTAGCAGCATTTTTTAATAACCTGATCGGAAGTCTCAATGATACCCGCTTAGTTTTAGCAGAACTGCTGATTCAACTACAAGTTTTACATAGCTTTGATTTGCCTCGCCGTAAAAACCTTGGCTATTCCATGGTCATTGGTTTAATTTTACTTGGGGCGGCTGGAACTCTCTCTCAGACCTTTGCTTTTGCCCCACTACTGGTGCTTTTCCTGATTATTGGTTTACCGATTCTGGTTTTAGACTATCGCTCCCGATTAGGCTTTGATCAGTCTGCTCAAACCAACTCTTCCCAGAAAAAATCCCTCAATTCCGCTTTACCCCTGCGCCGTTTAAGCATCTTATTTGCCATTGTTTTAAGTTTAGGGCTAGTTATTTTTGCCTTGATGCCTCGTTTTCCCAGTTATCAAATTCAAAATTTCCCTGTTGGTGGCGCAGAAAGTCTAGAAGATGAGGGCTTTGATCACAGCGATCGCGACATTTCTAACTCTGGGTATGTGCAGGAAGGAGAAAGTGAAAATGACGGTGAAGGCAGTGGTGACGGAGAGGGAAGCCCAGTAGAAGGGCGAGGGGAAATGAGTCAAGACTTTTACTATGGCTTTAGTAATCAAATTAATCAAAATTTACGGGGAGAATTAAATCCGCGCGTGGTGATGAGACTGCGATCGCAGGCGGATGGTTGGATTAAAGTCCTTGCCTTTGATCACTATACTGGCGAAGGTTGGAAAATTGAGAAAGAAGACCCCAAACGGGATATTAGCCGCCCCAGCTGGTCGTATCGTTTTCGCCTCTCTCCCCCTTCTACTCAGGCAAAAACCGAACGAGTCGTACAAACTTATACCGTAACCAACCAACTCCCGAATTTAATTCCCGCGTTACCCAATGCTAGGGACATTTATTTTCCCACTCGCGAAATTGCCGTTGATCCTCACGGGAGTATTCAATCACCAGTTCCCTTAGGAGAGGGATTAACTTATACCGTCATTTCAAAAGTTCCTTATCGCGATCGCGCCACCTTACGACAAGTGGGAGATAACTATCCAGACTCAATTCGCAATACCTATTTACAAGTTCCCTCTGAAATTAAAAACAGAATCCGCCAACAAGGAGAAAGCCTCCTCGCAGACTCTTCCCAACCCCTAGAAGCCACTTATGAAAAAGTCTTATATCTTGCCCAAGCGATTAAGCAAAACTATCAATTACAGCCCGATATTCCCTTTCTAGAAGACGATCAAGACTTAGTGGAAACCTTTTTATTTGATTGGGAAGGAGGCTATCCCGACCATTTTTCTACTACCCTTACCATTATGCTGCGTTCATTAGGGATTCCAGCACGAGTTGCCACAGGGTTTAGTACCGGTGAATTTAATCCCTTTACCGGACTCTATGTTATTCGCAATACCGATGCTTTTGCCTTAACCGAAGTTTATTTTCCCAACTACGGTTGGCTTCCCTTTGATCCCATCCCCGGACATGAATTGATTCCCCCATCTGTGGAACAATCCGAAACCTTTGGGGTTTTGCGTCAAATTTGGAATTGGGTAGCAGGCTGGCTTCCTACCCCCGTCGCGGGTTTTCTCAACTATCTCTGGACACTGATTATTGGCTCTATCAGCAGTTTTTTCCGCGCTCTTTGGGGATTTGTCACCCAAGGTTGGGTAGGGGCGATTACAGGGCTAATTGGGCTATTTGTGGCAAGTTTTTTAAGCTGGCTGGGGTGGAAACAATTTCAACGCTGGCGTTATCAACGCTGGTTATCCCAACTTCCCCCGATGGCGGGATTATATCAGCAAATGTTGACAACCTTAGAAAAAGCCAACCTCTCTAAATCGCCCGAACAAACCCCCTTTGAATATTTAGAAACCGCAAAAACCAAATTAGAAAACGCTCAAGCCGAAGTCGTTCAAGAAATCTCACAAGCCTATGTTTCTTGGCGCTATGGAGACTATACAGCCAATTTAGACTATCTGCGAGATAGCTTAAACCGATTAAAGCGAAGTTTACAACG
>JBKHER010000244.1:0-4450 GCA_046540715.1 Halothece sp. | reverse complement strand
CTACTGATTTGGCTTAACATTTCGAGATGTTTCTTGACAGGCGCAACCGTATTTGCAGCGATCGCGCCACTAGCCGCCACAGCCGGCAAACCAATACCGGGGAAAGTAGAATCCCCACAACACAGTAATCCTTGCCAAGGAGTTTTTGTCCCTGGGAAAAAGCCATTTTCCGCACTAATTGCCGGTCCATAGGTGCCGCGATCGCGTTGCAAGAACCGTTCATGGGTTAAGGGCGTGCCAATTAATTTTAACTCACAGCGAGTTTCTAAATCAGGAATAATCCTTTTAATTCCCTCCCAGAGTAACTGCGATCGCGCTTCCTTTTGTTGCTGATACCTTGCACTACGACGATCTAACCCTTCCCAAAGATCATAAGGTTCACTTGCAGGAGTATAAGCATGAATCACCTGCTTTCCTGTGGGCGCAAGAGAAGAATCAAGCAGGGAAGGAATAGACACTAAAACGACATTTTGCGGTGCAGTGACTCCTTGTTCCCAATCATTAACAATGATATGATGACAAGGCAAATTTTCAGGGAGATTCGTTCCATCAATTCCTAAATGTAGGTGCATGAAACTAGGACATTGGGGAATTTTTTCCTTCTCTTGGCGAAAAGTTTTGGGAATTTTTTCTGCTGGAATTAATTTCAACGTATCCCAAGCCGAAGCATTAGAAATCACTGCATGGTTAGCTTTTAATTCCTCTCCATTTTGTAACCTTACTCCCACCGCTTTTTTCCCTGAGAGTAAAATTTCTTGCACTTTTGCCCCTAAGCGTAAGGTTCCCCCATATTTTTCCAACCCTCGAACTAAAGCATCGACAATCGCACCACTTCCGCCCACAGGATAATCTAACTTCACATTCGGGCGATACCAATCGGCAAACATAAATGCCATTTCCGCTGCACTGGTGTCACTTGCAGGTAAGCCTGAGAGGAGATAACACAACAAGTCTAACCAGTTACGGAGAAAGGAATCGCTAATAACTTGATCTCGTAATTTCTGAAATGCCCCCGTTAATTGGAACATTTGACCACTGTTTTGGGCGAGAGTGGGTAAAAACGGCGCGATCGTCCGTAAAATGCCCCAATCACTGCGAACAGCTAGGGGAGACAGCGCGGTAGCCGCTTTTCCCAACGGAATCATCATTTCCTGTAAGTGTCGCCATTCCGTGACTGCATTTTCCCCTCGTAATTGCCGTAGCACTTCACAAAATTGATCAGCCCCTACAGAAGTGTCAAAATTTCCTTCTGGTAGCCAACAGCCCCAAGTCTCATATTGCACACAGGGAACTTCCTCCCCAATGGCATCGAGAACTTGTCGTAGCGGGTTCGCAGAAGGCACAGATAAGCCAGAAAATAATGAGGGGCCAGAATCAAACAGATAGCCCTGTCGTTGAAAACCATGGGCTGCCCCCCCTGGAATGGTATGAGCTTCACAAACTGTGACTTGAAAGCCATAGCGAGCCAGTAATGCCGCCGCACTTAAGCCACCAAGACCACTACCAATAACAATAATATCTGTTTTTTCCGCCATCACTTTTGTTGTTTGTCCTTTGTCCTTTGTAAACCAATAACTAATAACCAATAACCAATAACTAATAAAGAGGTTCAGCAACTAACACTAATGAACCCTGTAAATCAGCGACAATTCTCGTAGTAATATTACTAACTGCAAGTCCCCCTGCTGTTTGACGACGTAATGCTCGTAAAACAGTTAAATCATAATCCTCAGACGTGTCAACAATCGCTTTCGGAATATTATCATGAATCATGGTTTGGATATTGATGGGAAGGTTAAAATTGTGCCATAGTAGCCAATCTTTTAAAGCCTCTTCAAAATTTGCCATTTCTTCTGAAGATGAGTCCCAAGATACCACATGAAGCAGGGTAATTTTTGCTTGGTTAGTGTGGGCTAATAATTCAGCAAATTCAATAGTACGCCAACTCGGTGCACTTAAATTTTCTACAGGAACTAAGATATTACGAATCTTGGTGGGAGCTTGGGAAATATTCATCACGACAACAGGACAATGGGCTGACCAAAAAACATCATCAATGGTGCTACCTAAAAATCTTTGTCGAAGTGTTGTCGGACTCCAACCCATAATAATCCAAGTTACATTATGTTCTCGGGCGGTCCGAGTAATTCCTTGGGCAATATTGTCGTCTAAACGCAAAATGGGAGTGGTCCTAATCTCTAAGTCCTTTCCAAGTTGTTCTGTCTGATCTAATACAGAATGCGCTTGTTCTAACTCTTGTGTTGCCCCAATCCCATCTAAAACAATTTTTAAGCAGATTACTTGTCCTTCTGCTTCACGAGCGAGTAAGGCTGCCATTTCAAGGAGATGATTTTCAGAATTAGGATTCGATACAGACACTAAGACACGGGAAGGAGGATAGGTAATAAAGGTTTTCGCAACAGCAGGAGAAGTGGTTTGATGATTGCGAGGCGGAGATTGTAACTGACGACCAAAGCGTTGGGTTAAAATCGGACCCGTCATGGCAGTCACTAACATTAACATGATAACGGCATTAAAAACCGCAGAGTCAATCAGTCCCTGGTGTAATCCTGCTAAGGCACTAGCAAGAGTAGCAGCCACTTGAGGGAGGGAAAGCGACCACATGGTTAATCCTTCGCTAATCGTAAATTTATAAAACCACTGCGCGATCGCGGCAGCTAACCCTTTCCCAAGAAATAATCCTCCGACTAATAGCATCGTAAGAGCTAAATTACTGGTTAAGGTTTCTCTTAAACTAGATAAGTCTAATAGAAGCCCCATGCCAACAAAAAAGAAGGGAATAAAAAGGGTACTACCCACAAATGTAACTTTTTCTTCTACAGGACTACGCCCAACGACATCATTAACAGCTAACCCAGCTAAAAATGCTCCGACAATGCGATCAACATTAATAATTTGTGCGCCAAAAGCAGCTAAAAAAACAGCAAGTAAAACAAATAAAAACTGATTACTTTCTTCATCCCCTGTACGTCGAAAATAATATTTTCCAGCCCAATCTAAGCCAAAGAGAACTAAAATAGAATAAATAAATAAAGCAAGTAACTGTAAAACTAAGGTCGCTACTGTAAAGTCTCCCTGATTAATAGATAAACAAATTGCTAAAACCAACAAAGAAGCAATATCAGTAAAAATTGTTGCACCAATTGTGGTAACGATTGCAGGATTTTTTTCAATTCCTAAGCTCGTGGCTATGGGATAACCGAGAAGTGTGTGCGAAGCCATTAAAGACCCCATTAATATTGCTGCATTGAAGCCATAACCGAACGCTGAACCAATAGCTAATCCCATTAGAGTCGGAAATAAAAAGGTGAGGAGTCCAAACCCAATTGCCTTTCCTTTGGATTTCCGAAATTCACTTAAGTCAATCTCTAATCCGGCGACAAACATGAGATACACTTTTCCCACGTCTGAAAGCAGTTGCATGGTTTCTGATTCTGGATCTAACCACCCTAAGCCATCAGATCCCAAGATAATTCCTGAGACGATTAGTCCCACTAACCCCGGAAGTCTTAATCGCTCAAAAATTGGTGGCACAGTTAAGACCACAAGCAATAAAATGGTAAAGGAAAATAGGGGGCTTTCAATTAGGTTTTCCCACATACAAATTAAGATTGTTATTTGTTATTTGTTATTTGTTATTCGTTATTTGTGACTAATGACTGTAGCATCAATTTTAAAGAAATGGTATAGCAACTCTTGGTGACCATACTACTAGAGATTAATCAATCGTTATTGAGCAATCGTTTAGATTTTCTTATTGTTAGACGGCACTTTACAGTTCTTAACTTTCCAAAAATTAGCCAAATATTGACGAGTTTAGGGGATTTCGAGTATGATGTTAGAAACAAAAATCCAAGGGGTAGTCTGGGGTTTTCTCAAAATAGAAGCTAAAAGTCTTATTCCTTCGTTTGCGTTTTTCAAATTTAGTGATTTTTGAGGTTTAATGTCACATGGATTTTTGTTGCAGAAAATTAATTTTCTTGAAGAAGGGTTGACAGGGCGTACAAGCTTCGGAATTTGATTCTGAGGACAGATCCTCACAAAAATAGCTTTATTAAAGGTTACAGGAACTAAAACTTCTTCCTGAAACAAGCATCGCTAATCAACCATTCCAACAGGAACATTTTACTGGTTTGCCATAGACAGTGCAAGGTGATATAGGGCTTGTGGAAAAAAGTTCAGGGGTCAGTAGGGTCAGTGTCACAGGGTGTACAAGCCTCGGAAATCGATTCCGAGAACAACTCTTCACCAAAAAGGTAATTTCCCCTAACAAGAGTGAGAAAAATATTAATCCGTGCGACTAATAGTTAACACACTATAGCGATCTGATCTGATTTGTAAAAAGTCCCCCCTAAATCCCCCCTAACCCCCTTTGTAAGGGGGGAATTGAAGGGGGGTACAACTGATTTAGTAGGGCTATATCAACTTA
>JBKHER010000243.1:0-4469 GCA_046540715.1 Halothece sp. | reverse complement strand
CTCCTTTGACAGGTGGAACACTGAGCTTGTCGAAGGGTAACAAATAACAAATAACAAATAACAAATAACAAAATTTTTATGTCAAACTTTAATCTACAATCTTCCTATAATCCAACGGGAGATCAACCAAGCGCGATCGCGCAATTAACTCAATCTTTACAACAAAATAATCGCTTTCAAACCTTACTCGGTGCAACCGGAACTGGAAAAACCTTTACCGTTGCTCATGTGATTGAAAAAATTGGCAAACCCACGTTAGTTTTAGCCCATAATAAAACTCTAGCCGCCCAATTATGTAATGAGTTGCGAGAATTTTTTCCGAATAATTCAGTGGAGTATTTTATTAGTTATTACGATTATTACCAACCCGAAGCCTATATTCCCGTTTCTGATACTTATATTGAAAAATCGGCTTCCATTAATGATGAAATTGATATGTTGCGACATTCAGCGACGCGATCGCTGTTTGAGAGAAAAGATGTAATTGTCGTGGCTTCTATTAGTTGTATTTATGGCTTAGGAATGCCAAAAGAATACTTAAAAGCAGCGATTCCCCTAAAAGTCGGAGCAGAAATTGATCAACGTCAGTTACTCAGAGAGTTAGTTTCTGTACAATACAGTCGCAATGATACCGAATTACAGCGAGGAAGATTCCGCCTGAAAGGAGATGTATTAGAAATTGTCCCTGCTTATGAAGATCGCATTGTGCGGGTGGAATTTTTTGGCGATGAAATTGATGGATTACGCTATATTGATCCGACAACGGGAGAAGTTTTACAAAGTTTAGAAAGAATCAATATTTATCCCGCCCGTCACTTTGTTACGCCAGATGATCAACTAGAAATTGCTTGTGAGAATATTGAAACAGAATTAAATCAAAGATTAGAAGCACTGGAGAAAGAAGGAAAACTGTTAGAAGCCCAACGCTTAGAACAACGAACCAAATATGATTTAGAATTGCTTCGGGAGGTAGGCTACTGTAATGGCGTAGAAAATTATTCTCGTCATTTAGCTGGAAGAAATGCCGGAGATCCCCCAGACTGTTTAGTGGATTATTTTCCCGATGACTGGCTATTAATTGTCGATGAATCTCATGTCACGGTTCCCCAATTAAGAGGAATGTATAATGGGGATCAATCACGAAAACAAACTTTAATTGAGCATGGTTTTCGACTTCCCAGTGCTGCGGATAATCGTCCTTTAAAAGCAGAGGAATTTTGGAGAAAAGTTAATCAATGTATTTTTGTTTCTGCGACTCCTGGCGATTGGGAAATGGAGATATCAAATGGGAATATTGTTGAGCAAGTAATTCGCCCGACTGGGGTATTAGATCCGAAAATTTTTGTCCGTCCTACAGAAGGACAAATTGATGATTTATTAGGAGAAATTAAAGAACGAGCCTCAAAACAAGAGCGAGTTTTAGTGACGACTTTAACGAAACGCATGGCTGAAGATTTAACTGAATATTGTCAAGAAAGAAACATTCGAGTGCGCTACTTACACTCAGAAATCCATTCCATTGAACGGATAGAAATATTACAAGATTTAAGAAAAGGAACGTTTGATGTCTTAATTGGTGTTAATTTATTAAGAGAAGGGTTAGACTTGCCGGAAGTGTCTTTAGTTGCGATTTTAGACGCGGATAAAGAAGGCTTTTTACGGTCAGAACGTTCCTTAATTCAAACCATGGGACGGGCGGCGCGTCATGTAGAGGGGCAAGTGATTTTATATGCTGATACCTTAACTGAGAGTATGGATCAGGCGATTCAAGAGACAGAAAGAAGACGCAAGATTCAAATGGAGTATAATGAGCAACATGGGATTACACCCCAGTCGATTGTAAAAACTCAAAGTAATTCTATCTTGTCCTTTTTGGATATTTCCCGCCGTTTGAATGCTCAACAGTTAGAAAGGGTCTATGAACAAGCAGATGAATTACCATTGGATAAAATTCCGCAATTGGTGGAACAATTGGAAGCTGAGATGAAAGAGGCTGCGGAAAATTTAGAGTTTGAGAAAGCTGCCAATTTGCGCGATCGCGTCAAGAAATTAAGGGCAAAATTGTTAAGAAATTGATAGTTGGGGTAATCACTGTCGTCCCTTAAAACTTATTTCTTGGAAAAAATAACCCATTAATTCAGGAACATTGCTGCCACAATCACGTCAGATATTACTAAAATTAAGGATAACCAAAAAGCTATAACTTAGGAGTGGGCTTCGACAGTCTTCACAATCTCAGTCCCTCCGAACCTAAGCTGTCATCCTGTTGTTTTTACAGAAGGAGGTCGAATTGGGGAGAAGGTGTGACCGAAATCGGAAACGTTCTAAGCGACGTGCAATCTATTGTCCGCATCATGGTTGCTACCTTGATAGTGTGAGTCAGAAGTACCCTATTTATGCAGATCGCCCAGAACATTTACAAGAACAAGGAATGACCAAAAAGACAGCCACCTTAGTGCTTGCAACTCGAACAGCAGTTCGGACCAATGTCTGGGTAGAAGCCTTTTGGTGTCGTGAATGTGAAGCTGTAACTTGGTATCTGGTTCGTAAAACTGACGATCGCGCTTTTGAAGTCTCGCCAGTTCCCCGTGGCTTATGGGAAAGAATGGAAGGGGCGATTGATCCCTTTGGTAATCCCACTGTCAGTGAATTTACTCGCAAGGAAGCCAAACGACTCAATAATCGGCTTTACAAAGATTATGATCATTAGGGGAAGTTCGTGATTGGTTATTGGTGATTGGAAAAGCCAGAGTCAAGAGTTTTTTGGGGCTTCATTAGCATTAAAATCTCAACCGCTTGAACAAGGGGTAGAACCCGATTCTTGTTATTAAATTCCTAACGAATATAGCAATATGATCTCATTTGTAAAAAGTAACTTAATTTCAGATCCCCCCTCACCCCCCTTACTAAGGGGGGAACTAAAGGGGGGTACAACTGATTTAGGATTGCTATATCAAGTTAGAAACCAACAAAATATTGATTGAGAAATTTTCCCAGATTAGAAAACAGCGATCGCCCCCTAGTCAGATCAATTTTTTTAACGGAATTTAGGCAACATCCGATGATCGCGCTAAGCCATTGGGTAACCAAGTCAGAGAGTTTAGAGTTAGAAATGGTATCGTTAAATCTGATGGGTTAAGGAGAGCAAAACCGTATGTATAATCCTGACAGTGCAATTGAAGCAATTCAAGCTCGAGAAATTCTTGATTCTCGTGGGCGGCCAACAGTAGAAGCGCAGGTACAACTCGCCAGTGGGGCGATGGGGTTAGCGCAAGTTCCCAGTGGAGCTTCTACAGGAACATTTGAAGCTCACGAATTGCGAGATGGAGAGACTCGCTATGGGGGAAAAGGGGTTCTCAAAGCGGTAGAAAACATCCATGAAACCTTAGTTCCTGCTTTAATCGACTTCGATGCCCTCGATCAAATGCTCATTGACCAAACGATGAGAGAAGAGGATGGCTCTGATAATAAATCCAACCTCGGCGCTAATGCGATTCTCGCTGTGTCTCTGGCGACAGCGAAAGCGGCAGCAGATCATCTCATGATCCCCCTCTATCGCTATCTGGGGGGACCGGCTGCCAATATTTTACCCGTTCCCTTTATGAATGTCATTAACGGGGGGGAACACGCTTCTAATAATGTAGATTTTCAAGAGTTTATGATTGTTCCCATTGGCGCACCAACGTTTAGTGAGGCCCTGCGTTGGGGGGCTGAAATTTTTAGTTCCTTAAGTAAAGTCCTAGACTCGAAAGGCTTCTTAACGGGCGTGGGAGATGAGGGAGGATTTGCTCCGAATTTGGAATCGAATCGGGGGGCTTTAGATATTCTCATGGTGGCGATTGAAAAAGCGGGGTATCTGCCTGGGGAACAAGTCGCTTTGGCGTTAGATGTGGCTGCCAGTGAATTTTATCAAAATGGTTCTTATAGTTATGAGGGAGAGCAACATTCTCCCCAAGAATTAATGGATGATCTCGCCGCTTTAGCCCGAGAGTATCCAATTCTCTCCATTGAAGATGGCTTGCACGAAGAAGACTGGGACAACTGGCGAGGCTTAACGGAAAAGATTGGCGAACATAAACAATTGGTAGGAGATGACTTGTTTGTCACCAATCCGACGCGACTACAAAAAGGGATTGATACTAATTCTGGCAATGCGATCTTAATTAAACTTAATCAAATTGGAACCTTAAGTGAAACCTTAGAAACTATTGATCTGGCCCATCGAAATCGCTATAGTTGCATGATTAGCCATCGTTCTGGCGAAACGGAAGATACAACGATCGCTGATTTAGCGGTTGCTACTCGCGCAGGGCAAATTAAAACGGGTTCTCTCTCTCGTAGTGAACGGATTGCCAAATATAACCAGTTATTGCGAATTGAACAAGAACTCGGCGATCGCGCGGTTTATGCGCCTACTGTTGGGTTAGGGCCTCGCTATCAGTTCTAAACCCTGATGCTGATCAGGGGTT
>JBKHER010000242.1:0-4494 GCA_046540715.1 Halothece sp. | reverse complement strand
GGAGAAGGATTTGTCGTGTTTAGCATGAATTAATCAATTTCAGATTACAGTGTGGGATTACATTTCTGCAAAGACACGGGTCGCCGCGGCAACTCCTGCACCTGCTGTCATGCTTTCATAACCTAGTTCTCGTAAAACCGCTTCTAATGAACCAATAACGGTTAAGACATCTCTTTCGCCAACGAAACCAAGGTGACCAATACGGAAAATTTTACCTTTCAGTTCATTTTGTCCCCCAGCGAGGGAGATATCAAACTGTTTTTTCATTACTGAGCGTACCTTTTCCGATTCTACGGTGGTCGGTGCTACGGAAGTTACCGCGCGGCTGGCTGCGTGATCTGGGGCGAATAAGGGTAACCCTAGTGCTTGTATGGCTTCTCGGGTAGCTCTGGTGTTGCGTTCATGACGGGCGAAAATGTTTTCTAACCCCTCTTCTCGCATCATTCTGAGCGCTGTTTGCAAGCCAAACATGAGGTTAATCGGAGGGGTGTAAGGGGTGCTATTTTTAGCAGCGGATTTGCGATAGGGGCCGAGATCAAAATAGAATTTTGGCATTTTTGAGGTTTCATAGGCTTGCCAGGCTTTTTCACTCACAGCGATAAACCCTAATCCGGGGGGAATCATGTAGCCTTTTTGAGAACCGGAAGCAACCACGTCTAATCCCCATTCATCAATGGGAAGATTCACTGCACCGAGGCTGGTTACGGCATCAACAATAATCAATGCTTCGCCATGATTTTTAACGTGACGGTTGATTGTTTCCAAATCATTTAAAACCCCCGTGGAGGTTTCGGAATGAGTGATAATCACCGCTTTAATTTCTTTTTTGCTGTCTGCTTCTAATTTCTCCCGAATGATCTCGGGATCAATCACCTCTCCCCAAGTGATACTAACGCGATCGGTTTCAATGCCAAAGGCTTCGGTTAGATCAGCCCAGCGTTCACCAAATTTCCCATTGGAAGCAACAATCACGCGATCGCCTGGACTCAGAAAATTAATAATGCCCGCTTCCATCGCCCCAGTTCCACTGGCGGTGACGGTGAGAACATCTTGTTGCGTCTGATGTAGCCATTTTAAGTTTTCGTTAATTTCGCCAATAATTTCGCTAAATTCTGGGCTACGATGACCAATAGGGTGCTTGGTTTGCGCGAGTAATACTTTTTCTGGAACCGGTGTCGGCCCAGGAATCATAAGCAAGTTGTTGTTATCCATAGCATCTCCATTTGTGTCTTTTAGTAATTGCCAATTCTCCCTAGCCACTTTTAAGTTTGATCTGTCCGATTCAACAGTGGAATCTGGAAAATGAGTTGGAATTAGCGGCTTACATTATCTCACTTTTTTTGCATTTTCTAAATGATTCCCTAGTTGAGTTTAGTTATCCAAGGCGGAAATTTGATCAGAGCTTACAGTAGTAGGGTTAGGGTTGAGCGACCAACGGTAATCAATGGGATAGTGATTTTGATCGCACATGGACTCGATTTGCTTTTGTTGGGCTAAAGCCTTACGCAAGGTAATAATGAGTTGTTGGGTTTGTTCTCGCAGTGCTGAGTTTTGGTAAGCATTGGGAAGCGTTTGTCGTTCGAGAAGTTGTAGTAATAACTCGTAATGAATGTGGGAGGGAAGAGGTAAGGGTTCCATAAAAAAGGTTTTGGGTGAGCGCACTCTAACGCTACAAATTAGTCTAAGAGAATAATAAGGCGTTTCTAAATATTATATAAACTCGCGATCGCGCTTTTAGGGTCACTCTTCGATAATAGAGACTCTCCAATTAAAACCGCACTGGCACCAGCCCTTTTGACGACTTCTAGGTCATTAGCGGTGTGCAATCCAGATTCACTAACAATGGTGATGTTTTTGGCTTGTAATTGTTCCTGTCGTTGTTCAATTAAATCAACAGTGGTTTGGGTATTAACGGAAAAGTCTTCTAAATTACGGTTATTAATGCCAATGAGAGTTACCCCATCAATCGCTAAAGCGCGATCGAGTTCTTCTAAAGTATGCACTTCTACTAAAGGAGTCATCCCAACCGTGTTAACAATTTTAACAAAATAGTTTAAATCGCGATCATTTAAGATCGCAGCAATTAATAAAATTGCATCTGCACCCACTAACCGCGCCTGATAAATCTGATAAGCATAAATAATAAACTCTTTACACAAAACAGGTAAATGAGTCGCCTCTCTCGCAACTTTTAAGTTATCAAAACTACCTTGAAAAAAATTAACATCCGTTAAAACCGATAAACAACTCGCCCCTGCTTCCTCGTAAGTTTTTGCTAAAGCAATGGGATCAAAATCTTCTCGAATCACCCCTTTACTAGGAGAGGCTTTTTTCACTTCTGCAATTAACGCAGGCTTTCGTTTTCCCTCTGGTAATGCTGTTAAAAAATTGCGAATGGGTGGCGCATTCTCTTGAACTTGTTTTCTTAACTCTAGAAACGGAATTTTTTCGCGGCTCCGATTAACTTCTTTCTCCTTTTGCCAGACAATTTTTTCTAGAATATTGTTAGGCTCATCATTAGGAAGGGCAACTTGATAGCTAACCGTATTGACATTAACTTCAGGGTTTTGAGGTCGTCTTCTAATTTTCATTATTACTTTTTTATCAAAAAAAACTAAAAAATGGGCTTAAATCTCTAGTCTTAGACTAGTCTAGCATAGCTTCCGACTAATAAAAAAGGGGAAATAGGGAGGGTAAAATGTACCTCCTAATCCCTAATAAGTAAACACAAAATCAATCAAAACTCATCGTAATTAAGCCGTTACCTCTGCTCGTTTGAAGGCTTCATCTAATACCTCAGAAAGAGTGGGATGAGTGTGAACATTAAAGGCTAAATTCTGCACGGGTTCACCTGATGCAATAGCATTAGCTGCTTCTTGAATTAAGTCCGAGGCGTGCATCCCAATAATATGCGCCCCTAATAATTCACCCGTATCCTGACGATAAATAATTTTTGCTACGCCATCTTCTTCCCCTTCTGCTAAAGCCTTAGAATTAGCTTTAAAGTAAGTCCGAACCGATTTCACTTTAAATCCTTCTTCTTTTCCTAACTCTTTTGCCGCATCTTCAGTTAAACCGACATAACTAATTTCAGGATGGGTAAAAGCGGCTGCCGGAATGGCGCGATAATTCACCTGATGCTGATTCCCACAAATATTTTCCACTGCTGAAATTCCTTGCGCTGAAGCGGCATGGGCTAACATCATTTTCCCTGTGGCATCACCAATTGCCCATAAGTTAGGAACAGGTTCGCCATTGGAAACAACTTGTAGGTTATCATTGGTTGGAATGTAGCCACGGCGGTCTGTTTCTACCCCAATGGTTTCCAGTCCAATATTTTTCGTCGCTGGAATGCGCCCAGTTGCCACTAACGCTGCATCTACTTCTAGAATCTCGGTTACTTCCTTGGTTTTAGCATCAGCAAGTTCAATGACTACAGGAGAACCCGGTTTAACACTTTTCGCTAAGACTCCTGTATAAGTTTCAATATCACGAGGCTTGATTAAAACTCGTTCAGCAATTTTAGCAATATCGCGATCAAAGCCGGGCATGAGATTGTCTAGGGCTTCAATCATGGTAATCTCAGAACCCAGTGCTGAGTAAATATCAGAAAACTCTAAGCCAATATAGCCACTGCCAATAATGGCAATCCAATCGGGAATCCAGCTTAATTTGAGCGCATCATCGCTAGTATAGACGGTTTTGCCATCAAGTTGAATGCCTGGGGGAACAAAAGGCGTAGAACCTGGAGACAGCATAATATCCCGTCCAGTAATAGTTTTTTCTCCTTCTTCAGTCAGGATACTCACCTTTTGGGGGGCAACCACTTTTCCCCAGCCATTGATGGTATCCACTTTTAAGCGGTTGAGGCTATTACTCATGTTACCGCGCATTTTCTCCACTAGGCTTTGGGCGTGTTGCGCGATCGCGCTATGATCAAAACTCACATTCCCGACATTAATACCCAAACTCTGAAGATGACTGGCATCTTGTAATTCTCGCACTCTTCCTGAAGCGGCGAGGAGGGCTTTTGAGGGAACACAACCGCGATTAACACAAGTTCCCCCCATGTCTTTGGCTTCAATAATTGCTGTTTTCAGTCCTTTTTTCACGGCATGAAGGGCTGCCCCATGTCCACCAACACCTGCACCAAGTATAATCAAATCATAATCAAATTCCGCCACTGCGTCTTCCTCCTTTCTATATTCCTAGTCGAATTATTATCTTAACGGATTAAAGTCCTCGATTTGAAATCTGGGGACTTCTCGCTAAATTTTTCCACTAAACTGGCAACCAAAATAGTAAAATCGTTTTCTCTCTAGTCGGATCACATCCTGATCATGAATTCCTCTCCCCCATTAAATCACGATCGCCTCTTCAAAGAACTTTTATCCACCTTTTTCTTAGAGTTCATCGAGTTATTTTTCCCACAAGTTATCCATTATTTAGAACCCAACACCCTGCAACTGTTAGACAAAGAAGTCTTCACTGATG
>JBKHER010000241.1:0-4508 GCA_046540715.1 Halothece sp. | reverse complement strand
AAGAAAGTCATATAGCCCTACTAAATCAGTTGTACCCCCCTTCAATTCCCCCCTTATTAAGGGGGGTGAGGGGGGATCTGAAGTTAAGCTATTTTTTACAAATGAGATCATATTGCTATATAGCCCTACTAAATCAGTTGTAAGCTGTCACGCATTTAAACGACAAGACCAATCGTGATCACCGTAGTGCGACCGTCTCGGTCGCCACTAATCCCCCATTCAAATCCACAGCCGCTTACCCCCCTTTAATTCCCCCCTTACCAAGGGGAGGGATTAAACCGATAACTGCTTTTTAAAAATCAGATCAGATTGCTATACCATCTTTAAGGACTAGTGCTACATTTTAACTAATTAAGCCCCCCTTCCGAAGGGAGGTTGGGGGGATTTACTCTCCGTTGATGGGAAAATCACTAATGATTGACTTTCACTTTTACGGCTTTTTGTTTTTCTTCCTCAGCTTTGGGAAGGGTTAACTCTAGCACGCCATTTTTGTAGTCAGCTTGAACATTATTATGGTCAATGCGACTGGATAAGGGAATTACTCGTTGAAATGTTCCATAGCGGAACTCGCTTCGTTTCATTCCGTTTTCTTCCGTTTTTGATTCTGATTTTCGTTCCCCGCGAATAGAAATATTTTCAGCGCTGACTTGAATATCTAAATCATCAGGGTTCATCCCAGGAACTTCTAAGCGAAGATGAAACGCTTCCTCTGTTTCCTCCATTTCTGCTGGGGGAACAAAGGCTGTCAAATTGTTATTTTTTTGATCAGAATAGTTATAGCCTAAACGATCAAAAATACGATTTAGTTCTTGTTGGAGTTCATCCATTTCACGAAAAGGTTGCCAACGAATTAAAGCCATGATTCATACCTCCAAAAATAAAAACTGTAGAACTTTTACGAGGAGATTTATTTCTACACTTTTAAGATAAACCAAAAGTAATTCCTGAGTAGTACGGCTTTATCTCCTCAAGTAGTGGCAATATCCGAACGGTTCTCTTTTCTTTAGAAAAATTAACTTTTTCTCTGATATCGGGAAAACTGAAATGGTAAAATTAAACACGGTGAAATAAGCGAGCAATGCCCGTGAGTAATAAGCAAAAATACGTTCTTTCCCTAGATTTAGGAACAACAGGAAACCGTGCGATTCTTTTTGATAAGAATGGAGAAGTTGTTGGACAATCTTATGGAGAATTAACCCAATACTATCCTCACCCCGGTTGGCTGGAACATGATCCCCTAGAAATTTGGCACGACACTCGTAGCTGTATGGAACAGGTATTGAGAAGCACCAATATTTCCCCTCAAGAAATTGCCGCGGCGGGATTGACGGTGCAACGAGAAACTTGCTTACTCTGGGATAAAACCACAGGTGAACCTTTCCATAAGGCGATTGTTTGGCAAGATCGACGCACTGCCCAAAAGTGTCGGGAATTAGCGGCAAAAGGCTATGCGGAGAAGATTCAAGAGACAACAGGCTTAGTTTTAGATGCTTATTTTTCAGCAAGTAAGTTGGCTTGGCTTTTAGATTGGGTGAAACAAAATAAACCAGAAGTCAATTTAGATCATGTTTTAGCGGGAACCATTGATACTTGGATTCTCTGGAATTTGACAGGGAGACGAATTCACGCCACCGATCAAAGTAATGCCAGTCGCACCATGTTAATGAATTTGGGAACCCATGACTGGGATTCTGAGTTATTAGATTTGTTTACCATTCCTCGTCATTTTATGCCCGAAATTCGTCCCAGTTTAGGGGATTTTGGGGCGATTGATGAGGAAATTTTAGGGACAGAAATTCCCATTCGGGCTGTTTTTGGGGATCAACAGGCAGCGTTATATGCCCATGGTTGCAATCAAAAGGGAATGCTGAAATGTACTTATGGTACAGGTTGCTTCCTGATTTCTCAAAGTGGACAAGAATTAACGCGATCGCGCAATCAACTCCTTTCCACAGTCGCTTGGAGTGAAGCCAATGGCGGAAAACCAGTAACCAATTATGCCCTAGAAGGGGCAATGTTCACCACCGGGGCTTGTATTCAATGGCTACGGGATGGCTTAAAATTAATTAAATCGGCACAGGAAACAGAAGTGTTAGCCCGTGAAGTTGAAAACACTGATGGCGTTTACTTTGTTCCCGCTTTAAGTGGCTTAGGTGCGCCCCATTGGGATATGAGTGCCAGAGGAGGGTTTTTAGGCATTACTGGCGGTGTGCAACGGGAACACATGGTCAGGGCGGTTTTAGAATCGATCGCGTTTCAGGTGAAAGAAGTCGTCGATGCGATGAATAAAGATAGTGAGACTCCCATCTCCCTTTTAAAAGTTGATGGCGGGGCTTCCCAAAATAACTTTCTCATGGAGTTACAAGCCGATGTGTTAGGGATTCCTGTAGAACGTCCCGCTATTCTTGATGCTACCGCACAGGGAGCCGCCTTTGGTGCAGGATTAGCCATTGGTTTCTGGGATGATTATGAGGAATTAGTGGGAAAACGAAAGCGCGATCGCAGTTTTATTCCCAGCAAGAATCGTAAGCAAGCCGAAGATGACTTCTTAATGTGGCAAAAAGCCGTTTCACGGGCGAAAAACTGGATTGAGTAAAAACTCTACTTTGCCTCTGGTTAAAATAGGGGGATAGATGTTTAGTATAGTTGGTTATAGCCTTATGTCAGTATTGGCAGCGATCGCAGTTTTGGCGATTTTAATTATTGTTCACGAACTGGGGCATTTTACCGCCGCCCGAGTGCAAGGGATTCATGTCAACCGATTTTCCATTGGTTTTGGGCCGATTTTATGGAAATATCAAGGATCAGAAGTAGAATATGGGATTCGTGCGTTTCCCCTTGGAGGATTTGTGGGGTTTCCAGATGATGATCCTGATAGTAATATTGAACCTAATGATCCCAATTTACTGAAAAATCGTCCTCTCGGCGATCGCGCCATTGTGATCAGCGCGGGAGTAATTGCAAACTTTATCTTCGCCTATTTCCTGTTAGTTGCCCAATCCGCATTTGTGGGCATTCCCCAACCGCAATTTGAACCGGGGATTCAAATCCCAGAAATTGTCCAACAAGAAAATTCTCCCGCTAAAAAAGCAGGATTAGAAGCAGGAGATCTCATTATTGCCGTCAATTCTGAACCCCTTGGAGAAGGTCAACTAGCCATTCAAAATTTACAACAAACCATCCAAAACTCAGTTAACGAACCTTTAGACATCACCGTTAAACGAGACGCAGAAACCTTAAATCTCACGGTTACCCCCCAACCTGGAGACGATGGCAAAGGTAAAATTGGGGTGTTACTTTCTCCCAATGGCGAAGTGGTGCGAGAACGCCCAGATAACATCATTCAACCGTTTACCAAAGCAGCCCAAGAATATCAGCGCATTTTTACCCTAACCTTTCAAGGATTAGGAAGACTGGTCAGTAACTTCCAAGAATCAGCCGAACAAGTAGCCGGGCCAGTTGCCATTGTTGCCGTCGGTGCTGATATTGCCAGCTCTGATGCTAGCAGTTTATATCAGTTTGCTGCCTTGATTAGCATCAACTTAGGGATTATTAACATTCTTCCCCTACCCGTGTTAGATGGTGGTCAACTGGTCTTTTTACTCCTAGAGGGAATTCGCGGGAAACCCCTTCCCACAAAAGTTCAAGATGGGATTATGCAAACTGGGGTTGTCGTCTTACTCGGTTTAGCAATCTTTCTCGTCATTCGCGATACCGCTAATTTAGGCGTAGTACAGGAATTTTTCCAATAATGGATGATTCTCAACAGGAACGGGCGTTAACCCTTCTCGCCCGTCTTAAGGACTTATATCCGAATGCTACCTGCACCCTAAATTATGAAACCCCTGTCCAATTATTAGTGGCAACCATCCTTTCTGCCCAATGTACCGATGAGCGAGTGAATAAGGTCACCCCAGAATTATTCGCTCGTTTTCCTGATGCAAAAGCCATGGCGGAAGCGAAACGAGAAGACATTGAAACTCTCATCCGTTCCACTGGCTTCTATCGCAATAAAGCAAAAAGTATTCAGGGGGCTTGTGAGATGATTGTCTCTAAGTTTGGGGGAAACGTTCCTGATACTATGACCGACCTCTTAAAGTTGCCAGGAGTCGCGCGAAAAACAGCTAATGTGGTGTTAGCCCATGCTTATGGGGTGAATGCTGGGGTAACCGTAGATACCCACGTTAAACGCCTCAGTAGCCGCCTTGGCTTGACCAAAAAAAGTGACCCCAAACAAATTGAGAAAGACTTAATGGCCCTATTACCGCAAGCAGAGTGGGAAAATTGGTCAATTCGCTTAATTTATCATGGGCGTGAGGTGTGTAAAGCTCGTCAACCCTTGTGTGAGGTTTGTCCTTTAGCTGATCTTTGTCCCTTTCCTGATCTCAACTTCAAATAGGGCTTGCTGAAAAACTCCAATTGTCGGTGAAGTTTGTTATTGGTTGTTGGTCAATCACAAACAGTCTCTAAAGCATTGGCTGCTCGCCAATAGGAAAGATCGATCGCGC
>JBKHER010000240.1:0-4528 GCA_046540715.1 Halothece sp. | reverse complement strand
AAGGGGGGTTGGGGGGATCTCAGGGGGGTGTAGCAACCATAGGTGGATTTCATATCATTTCCCCATCCTCAACCGTAAACGGTTCAATCCTCAGCCCCAAGGCTTGCAAATCATGTAGGAGGCCATCGACTTCTACCCCTGCTGCAACAGATTTCTGCATCACCTCTGCCCAGTTAACACTCGACATGATTGATTCCGCCAGCACACTATCGAGCTGATCGCTTCCAGGTTCATCTTTCAGAAGCTGTCCCTCGCTAGCGAGATGTATAGTCATTCCAAATAAAAACCATCAAGCTGAGAGTGGGAGCATCTTGCTCCCTAGTAGCGACCGAGACGGTCGCATTACGGAAAATAATTGGAATAACTATAATTCTATTGCTTTCAATGATTTTTCCATCTTTCTTTTTTCTCCTCTGTCGTCTCCCACTATGTCATATTTGCTAGGGAGAAGCGATCGCGCGGTTGTAGGCTGCTCTGAGGGAAAGGGTGCGACTTTGGTAAGGGGCAGTTTATTTAACCGTTGGCATCCAAGCCAGACACTTTTGTAGTTGCTGCTGCATGGTTTCCGCATCAGCATGATAACGGCGACCATGTCCGGGTAATACCCACTCAAAAGAATAGTGAGTTAATTTTTCCATGGACTGCTGCAGTTCTTCCCATGAATACCAACAAACCCGACGAAAGGCGATTAAATGCTGTTGAGAATCTGACCAAGCAAGGTGATCTCCTGTAAAGAGAAACTTATTGCGATAGAGTAAGACAGTATGTCCCTTCGTATGCCCTGGAACTGGGATAATGGTTAAGTCAGGGGCAAGAGAGATTGGATCACGCCCTGTTAGTTTAATCTCTACGTCTTCGGTGTCTGCGGTAATTTCATCTTCATGTAACGCGCGATCGCAGCCAAAATGTTCCTGAAACTTACGATGATCCGCTACATCATCTTGGTGCGTCAAATACATTAAATCTACCCCACCCATCTTTTCTAATTGTTTCACTAATGGTGGGGCAAATCGGGGAGAATCCACCAGAATATTCCCCTCTCGGCGTTGAATCAAATAGCTAGTTGCGCCAAACGAGGATGCGGCATGATACCCACAATGATAAACCTCCTCAGTAATCGGAAGGGGAAAGCTGTCTTGGGCTTTTTTAATATCTTTTGGCTTTTCTTGCGTTCCGATGGAAGCGGTAGGACAGGCTAACAGGGCTTGTAGCGATTGTAATCGTTCTGCTTCGGTTTGGGGTTGATGATAAACGGCAGATTGCCCCTCCTGACGGTTAAATACGGTGGGAGTCATCCAGCGACAAGTATCACAGTCAATACAACTGCTATCAACAAAGAAGTCTCCTGGAATATTTTGCGGGCGTTTTTCCTGAATGCTAGCCATTTTTTTCCACCTAAGGTGGGGGCTACCCACCTGCTTACGACGCTATTTACTTCGTGAGACGAGTTAGCACCTGATTAGAACGCTCAATAAATTTCTGCATTCCCTCAGCGTCAAAGGCTTTTTGTGCCATTAAGGCGAGATCATAAACGTGACGACACATCATTTTTGCCAACTCACTAGAGGAGGATTCACCAGTGCTACTTTGAATAATCCCTCCTTGACTCAGTTTAACAATATTTTGAATCAGGGGATGGGCGGTATTAACCACCAAAACATGCTCTTCTGGGAATTGCATGGATTGCTGTTGAATTAAAGCCGTCATTTCTTGCATCCGTCGCATGGCTTCGGGTAAGAGTACCATCGCCGGGGGTGCATTATTGGGATCATCCCCTTTAATCGCTTGGGGTTTAACATTGACTTTAGAATTATCGATCGCGCTTTCAAATAATTCTTTTACCAATTCATTACGAGTTTTATTGGTTTGGGGATCAACAATTTCTCCTGCTTGATCATTATCCACTAAGGTGTCATCTAATTCCGCATCCACTCGGGTAAATTGCAGGTTAGAATACTCCTGTTCTAAGAAAGGAATAAAGTAATTGTTATCAATAAAGGAATCCATAAAGAGGACTTCCATTCCCTGTTTTTTGTAAAGATCAACATAGGTGCTTTGGGTAGAAGGATCAGTGCAGTAGAAAACCCGATTTTCGTGCTTCTCTTTATTTCGTTCGAGATAGTCTTTTAAGGTGGTGTAATAATAGCCATTGTCATCGGTTGGGTTTGAGGTAGGGGTTGCATCTTGCCAAGCGTCACCCGATTCACTTTGCACTTCCACTTGGGGGGTATTATCGCCTAAATCGGCTGTAGTACGGAAGATGATCAAGTCTTCTACTTGTTTTTTGAATTTCTCATCCCGCAGGGCGCCATACTTGACAAATGTGCCTAAATCTTCCCAACTTTGAATATATTGTTTCGGGTTATCTTCATAGAGAGATTTCAGGCGATCGCCGATTTTTTTCGCAATATAATTAGCAATTTGGCGAACCGTCCGATTAGCGGTTAAAGCACTACGAGAAACATTTAAAGGAATATCAGGGCTATCAATCACACCGCGTAAGGGGAGTAAAAATTCAGGAATGATTTCTTCACAATTGTCACTGACAAAAACTTGATTACAGAAGAGTTTAATATGACCGCGACTGACATCAACATCAGGCTTTAATTTCGGGAAATACAGAATCCCACTAAGGAGAAATGGGTAATCAGTATTTAAATGTACCCAAAGTAATGGTTCTTCTTGATAAGGATATAAATAACGATAAAATTCCAGATAATCTTCGTCAGTTAAATCTTGCGGTGATTCTTTCCAAATGGCACGCTGACGGTTAATTGTTTCTCCATCAAGTTTGATGGGAACAGGCATAAAATCGCAATAGGTTTTAACTAATTGTCGGATGCGTTGTTGTTCGGCGTATTCTTTTTCTTCATCTAAAAGGGTAACTGTAATAGTTGTACCGCGAGTTTTGCGATCTGATTCTTCTAATTGAAACTCAGGTGAACCATCACAACTCCAATGGACAGCTTGCGCCCCTTCTTTGTAAGAAAGGGTATCAATTTCTACTTTTTCCGCAACCATGAAACAGGAATAAAATCCGAGTCCAAAATGCCCAATTAATTTATTTTCTTGATTTTGATATTTCTTGATAAAATCTTCAGCACTAGAAAACGCCACTTGGTTAATATACTTTTTAATTTCATCGGCGGTCATGCCAATGCCATTATCAGAAACAGAGATTTGTTTTTTACCCTGGTCGAGATGAATGTTAATTTCGGGTTCGCCAACTTCGCCATTTAATTCCCCCGATAAAGATGCCATTTTGAGCTTACTAATCGCATCTACCGCATTAGAAATTAATTCCCGTAGGAAAATTTCATGATTCGTGTAGAGGGATTTTTTAATAATAGGAAAAATATTTTCACTATGAATGGTAATTTTTCCCTGTTCTAATACCGTCATAAAGCGTCCTCCGATTTTAGGCTGGGTATCTCTTAAGAAATTATGCGCGATCGCGCTACCAGTCGAAATCCCAAATTTCCGTGCTTATTGCATTCGGGTTTCCCTACATTTTACAGTGACCAGTTACCAAATTACCCCCTCAGCCCATTCATTTTTTAAACTAATTTCCAAAGCAATTGCATTTTAGCTTCAATTCCTCTAACCTACTATTTTATGTCAGGGTCGGGAAGCAGATGCGTCCCATCTTACCGACTAAATTAAAATTTTAGTCGTAGGATTCTCAGCCCTTTGGCTAAAATATGAAAATGCTGGAGTCATCGCAATAACTAAAGAGATCATGGTAGCTGCATCCCAATATAATCCTGCTGAGATTGAACCGAAATGGCAAAAACACTGGTTAGAAACCGAAGCCGATCGCGCGATCGAAGACCAAAACCAGCCAAAATTCTACGCCCTCTCCATGTTTCCCTACCCCTCTGGAAATCTCCACATGGGTCACGTGCGAAACTACGTAATCACCGATGTCATGGCGCGGTGGCGAGGGATGCAAGGCTATCGGGTGCTACATCCAATGGGATGGGATGCGTTTGGTTTACCCGCCGAAAATGCGGCAATTGATCGCGGAATCCATCCCGCACAATGGACACAGAAAAACATCCAACAGATGAAACAGCAACTCCAGCAGTTGGGATTATCCTTAGATTGGAGTCGGGAAGTCGCCACCTGTTCCCCAGACTATTACAAATGGACACAATGGATATTTCTCCAGTTTTTCCAAGCTGGGTTAGCCTATCAGAAGGAATCGGCCGTTAATTGGGACCCCATTGATCAAACGGTCTTAGCCAACGAACAAGTGGATGGGGAAGGAAAATCTTGGCGCAGTGGCGCGAAAGTGGAACGAAAACTGCTCAAACAGTGGTTTCTCAAAATTACCGCCTATGCTGAAGAACTCCTCAACGATTTAGAAAAACTCCCAGGGTGGCCCGATCGCGTTAAACTAATGCAAGAAAACTGGATCGGAAAATCCGTTGGTGCGTATCTCGAATTTCCGATTATTGGAATGGACAATAAAATCGGAGTCTTCACCACCCGTCCAGATACCGTCTATGGTGTAACTTATGTGGTT
>JBKHER010000239.1:0-4541 GCA_046540715.1 Halothece sp. | reverse complement strand
ATTGTGGATTTTCTCTTCGTAACCAATAAAGTAAGACTGGTTAATAACATTCCTAAAATCAACCCTGCTGTATGACCGAAAAAACTAACATTCGGAATCGTAAAATCAAACATTACTTGTAGAGCAATAATAATAATAACTAAGCGTAATCGTTCTTGAGCAATTGGTGATTTTTCTTGGATCCAACCGCGCAATAAAATAATAAATGTTGCCCCCATTAATCCCATAATCGCGGCGGAAGCCCCCACTAAAATATCTTCTTCTCGCCCCATCATCATGGCAAAAACTGCAAATAGTGAAATTGCTCCCACACCGCTTAATAAGTAAATTAGGAGATACCGAAGCCATCCCAAATAAAATTCCACATAGGGGCCCAAAATCCATAATCCTAATAAATTACTAACCAAATGGGTATAACCAAAATGGAGAAAATTAGCCGTTAAAACTCGCCAAGGTTCTTCCGAAGCAATTTTTTCTGGAACAGCCGCTCCTAACTCATAAAGGGTTTCAATATTGGCATGTCCACCTAGAAGAATGGCAACTATAAAGATCATGAGATTAACTGCCATTATCAAATAAGTCGTATAGGCTTTTGTGGGAGTAATACTGATTGCCCCTTTATAGTTAACTTCTTGTTGAAATGTCTCTTTTATTTTGTTCAGAATTAAGACTGATTCTGCGGTTAAAGTATCAATCGCTCTCGGAATTTGCTGAGTTAATCGTTGGTTAATGGCGTTTTCGAGACTGACATCTTTTTCCGAAATGGAGAATAATAAATTACGTCCTTCTTCTTCCTTTCCTTGGGTTAAATAAGCCGTTGCTAGCCAAAATTTCTGACGATTGTCAGGATAAAAATTTAAGCTAGTTTGAAAAACTTTCTTAACCGCTTTGATATCTCCAGAAAAGGCAAAAACATATAAACGAGCCAAATTAATGGGAATCGAGTCTCCTAAATATTCCAATTGTTTTTGATGCGCTTTCACTGTCCAAATTAAGCCATTAATATCCCCAACTTCTCCTAAGGCTTGTAAATAAGTAATTACTAAATTAGAATTTTCCCAAAGGAGAGACTGAGAAACTTCGGTTCGTAACCAATGCAAACAATCTTCCCAACGGGCTTCTATGCGAAAATTAATTGCTTTTGCTGTTAATTCAAAGTCATAGCTAGAACGGTTAAAATACTTTTCTAAGCGATGTTTAGCAAGATCCGTTTCCCCTTGCTTAGCTAATTCTAAAGCCGATAAAAATTTGGGTTGTTCCCACCAACCATCCCAAGGATGTAACCAAGATAAAACGGCAGCAATTCGTTTTGCTTTTCGGAAATGCTCTTGATAGACTAAATGATTAACTTGTCTTAAGCCAATAACGGGAACTAGGATGAAAAATAACCATAGAATTCCACCAATAATTCCCGCTTGAGAGGGAACAAGGGAATAAATACTTCCCATGACAAGTAAAATTACAGTTGCTGTAACTAGCCACCCCCAATTCCGACGAGAAACTAGCACTCGCAAACTGAGAGACACACAAGAAATTGTGACTAGCCAAAGCAAGACAATATTAATATCCATTTAGTCATTGGTGATTGGTTATTTGTCATTAATAAAGGACTACCCGCTCAACATCCTTTCTTTTACCCTTTTTAACCTGCCTCAATCCCCCCCAAATTCCCCCTAGGGGGGCTTAGTTATTTGGAATGTAGCGGTAAAAATGGGATCAAGACAAGTTGCGAGTAGTCTCAAGGAGTGAGAATTAGGCTTTGTTGAGATCAAGCCCTGCTTCATTTGCCATTTTTTGTAAGCCCTTTTTCTGGAGGGTTTTAATGGCTTTTGTCGAAAGGGTCAGTTTGACCCAGCGATTTCCTTCTGGCCACCAGACGCGCTTGGTTTGTAAGTTAACTTGCTGTAACTTTTTGTTACGGCGGTGAGAGTGAGAAATGGCGAAAGCATTGTTGGCTTTTTTACCTGTGAGTTGACAACGACGAGTCATAGTAGTGTTACCTCAAAAAAAAAGAGTCCGTTCTCCATCATACCAAGCTCAAAGATAGAGACATCTTAATCCAATTCAGATTATCATTGTGAACATACGATGATAGTTTGCAATCGATGTATCCTTTGAAGGAAATTAATGCAGAATCATGTCTTTTTCTACAACGTCTCCCGTTCTTTTAGTGGATGGTTATAACATAATCGGTGCTTGGCCCGAACTCAAGTCTCTGCGCGATCGCGATTTAGAAGCCGCCCGTCATCAACTGGTGGAGGTATTAATCAACTATAGCGCCAGTCAAGGCTATGAAGCGAAAGTGGTGTTTGATGCTCATTTACAACCCACTCCCAAACTCTGTGAAACCCCCACTAAGCATCTGTCCGTTTACTATACCGCTTATGGGGAAACCGCAGATACCTTTATTGAGAAGTTTTGCGCGAATAATTTTCGTCGCGGTCGAATTGCCGGTCAGCGTTTAATTGTCGCGACTTCTGATCGGGCGCAACAGTTAACGGTTTCTGGGTATGGAGCCCAATGGCGTTCTGCTCAACAGTTAGAAAATGATTTGAGGCTGGCTAAACGTCATACGAACCACTATACCAAAAATAAAGCGCGATCGAAGCGAAGATTCGGTGACCCGAAAGGTCAATCGCGCAGTCGTCCTCAAAGTCGTTTTTTATTTAATAATTTAGATGCCAAAGCTCAAGAACAGTTGTCAAAACTGCGTCACGGCTCATCTTAGCTCTGTTTCCTTAAACAAATTCCGATTTTTCCAAAAAATTGTTGACAGTCATAGGAAGGTAAGTTACATTAATAAAGGACTGAAAAACAAGCCCCCATCGTCTAGAGGCCTAGGACACCTCCCTTTCACGGAGGCGACAGGGATTCGAATTCCCTTGGGGGTATTAAAAAAAGGAGTTTTGGGTCAAACCAAGGCTCTTTTTGATTTTAGCCAAATCTAGCAAGACTAGGTTGGTTAATTGATCCTCAATAGCAATAAGTGGAAATTGATCGCAACGGAAAAGAGACAGAAGTCTAGATAATCATAAGGGATTAAAAAACTGATCCACTGTTAATTGTAGTTTCGGGAAAATCCGTGATTGAATTCGTTCCTCACCTCTAAACTGTTGGATTTCATATTCTCCATCAACTAAGGTACAGACACTTAAAGTCGGTTGTTTAGGTGAACCAATGTAGCGACGACCGCCAATACCAAGGTAATCGGCAATCCAATATTCTTCGATGCCAAGACTTTCGTAATCAGATAGTTTGAGCGCATAGTCATCACGCCAGTTAGTGGAAACGACTTCGACTAACAGTTTGACGGATTTTCCATTTTCAATAATTGAAGAACTGTCCCATCTTGGTTCATCAGCCAAACTTGGACGGTCAACGACAGCGATGTCTGGTTCATAGCCGGTATTGTCCAATACTTTGATCATGCACTCTCTAGGGATAAAGTAAGGGGCTTCTATTTGATCAATCGCGTAATTCAGTTTTTTAATGCCAAACCCGGTAATCTCTGAATGTTTTCCCTTGGGTTTTGGCATTTCTACAATCACTCCTCGTCTTAATTCATACTTAATTTCTGAACGTTCTGGACACCAATTAATGAAGTCATTAAAGGAGATGGGGGCTTTGTCAACAGCTACAATCATTGTACAAAGATTAATGGGTTGATCTTGATCGGGCTACCTTAAAGGTAAATAACCAAAGCGCAAGCGATCAAGATTGGCAACGGGAATGCTAACCAATGGCAACTTCTAGCATTTGGTCAGGGGTCAGATGATCATAAATGACTTCCCCATCTCGAAACCAGACGATGCGCTTGCTTTCCTTGGCGACTTCCACTTCATGAGTCACCATAACTACTGTAATCCCCATTTCATGGAGTTCTTGGAAAATTGCTAGGATTTCTCGTACGGTTCGGGAGTCTAACGCCCCCGTTGGTTCATCAGCTAGCAGTAACCGAGGATTATTGACAATGGCACGGGCGATCGCGACTCGTTGTTGTTGCCCCCCTGAGAGTTGATTCGGTTTATTATAGAGACGACTGCCTAAGCCCACCCTTTCTAAAGCGATCACGGCGCGATCTTTCCGTTCGGTTGCCGAAACCCCAGCATAAATCATGGGGAGAATGACATTATCCACGGCACTTAGATGGGGGAGTAAATGAAACTGTTGGAACACAAACCCAATTTTGCGGTTACGAATCTCAGCAAGAGTGGCATTGGGTAATAAGGAAACATCTTGTCCATCAAAGTAATAATGTCCAGCCGTGGGGCGATCTAAACAGCCAATCACATTCATCGCCGTTGATTTGCCTGATCCTGAAGCC
Source organism: Halothece sp. (assembly GCA_046540715.1). Lineage (GTDB taxonomy): Bacteria > Cyanobacteriota > Cyanobacteriia > Cyanobacteriales > Rubidibacteraceae > Halothece. The sequence continues at coordinate 217 of JBKHER010000239.1, read as the reverse complement.
CCCATAATCCCACAGTATTCTCCTTCCTCAACCGTCAAGTTGACCTGATTTAGGGCGTGAACGGTGGCATTTCCTGTGCCGTAAACTTTGGAGAGATTTTCGAGGCGGATGAGGGGTGAGGGCATAAAGGATTAAATGACTTAATAGCTGAACTGACTTAATCTTGAGTTCTCCATGTTTTGAAAAACATGGATTCCAAAGGTGGTTACGAAACGCC
>JBKHER010000238.1:0-4551 GCA_046540715.1 Halothece sp. | reverse complement strand
CAGCCAAGATGGCTGCACTACGGAAATTACTTGGAATGACTATAATTTTTGCCCCCAAAATTTCCAGTAAGGGGGCAAGAAATGACGTTTATACGGCTGCGAGTTGCTTAACTTTGTTTTCAAGAGAAGAAATGAGGGATTCGTAAGGTTTAACGAATTTATCAATTCCTTCGTCTAGTAACGCCGCCATGACTTGATCTAAGTCGATATTGACATCGGGATCTTTTAGGGTTTCCATAAGCTGGTAGGATTTCTCGATGTCCATTTCAATGCGATCGGCGGGGCTGCAGTGATCGGCACAGGCTTCGATGGTTTCAGGGGGCATGGTGTTAACCGTATGATGGCCCACTAATTCGTCCACATACATAACATCACTGTAATCAGGGTTTTTCGCCCCGGTACTGGCCCAGAGAAGACGTTGCAGATGCGCGCCTTTTTCTTCTAATGCTTTCCAGCGATCGCTGCTAAAGATTTTCTTGAACTCTTGATAGGCAATTTTGGCGTTAGCAATGGCAACTTTGCCTTTAATCGCTTTTAATTTCTCCTGTTTCGTCGCATCGGTTTCATTTTGCAGCTTCTCATCAATCATTTTGTCGATTTTGACATCGATTCGACTGAGGAAGAAACTGGCGACAGAGGCAATTTTACTGATATCGTTACCATCTTCGACTCGTTTTTCTAAACCGCGAATATAAGCCCAAGCGGTATCAATATAGCTTTGCACCGAGAACAAAAGGGTAATGTTAACATTAATCCCATCTCGAATCGCTGCTTCTACGGCGGGCAGCCCTTCCGTAGTCCCTGGAATTTTAATCATGACATTTTCCCGACCAATTTCTTTGAAGTAACGGCGGGCTTCACTGAGGGTGCTTTCCGTATCCTGCGCGATCGTTGGTGGCACTTCGATGCTGACATAGCCATCAAGTCCATTGGTTTCGTCATAAATGGGGCGCAGGGTATCACAGGCTTCGCGGATATCTTCAAAAACTAAGGATTCATAAATCTCTTGTACTGATTTTCCTTCTTTAATCCCCGCTTCAATGTCTGCGTCGTAAATTTGATTTCCCGCGATCGCCTTTTCAAAAATGCTCGGATTCGAGGTAATGCCATGAATCCCTCGGCTTTCGGTTAACTGCTTGAGTTCCCCGGAGCGAATAATATCACGGCTGAGATTATCCATCCAGACGCTTTGACCATATTCTTTTTCGATTTGTAGGATTGGATTTTGATCGGCTACAGTCATTGTTAATTTCTCCTTATGAATATTTTGACTTAACTAATGGAAAGATTCCACTAACTCCACGTTTTTCGGGCTACCAATAATTAGGGGCGAACGAGCATGGAGTTTTTCTGGTACGACATCCATTAATCTTTGAGTTCCAGTGCTCGCTTTGCCTCCAGCTTGTTCCACTAAAAAGGCTAAAGGAACGGTCTCATATAACAAGCGTAACTTTCCTTCCGGTTTATTGACGGTTCCAGGATAGATAAAAACACCTCCCTGTTGAAGAATACGGTGAAAATCTGCTACCAAAGCCCCACCATAACGGGCACTATAGCCTTCTTGACGGTGGACATGACGAACATAATTCCGAATCGGTTCGTCCCATTGCCAGAAATTGCCTTCGTTGAGGCTATAGACTGATCCTGATTCTGGTATGTGCAGATTTTCCTCAGTGAGGATAAATTCCCCTAAGCTGGGGTCAAGGGTAAAGGAATGTACTCCCTTCCCTAGGGTATAAACCAACATGGTACTTGCCCCATACAGGATATAACCTGCACCAATTTGTTGATGTCCGTTTTGTAACAAATCCCTTGCCGTTTGATCGACATCATCTCCTTCCTGCTGGCGAATGGCAAAAATTGACCCCACACTGAGATTGGTATCAATGTTAGAAGACCCATCAATGGGATCCATTAATAGGGTGTAGCGTCCGATCGGGCAATTTTCAGGAATATAATAGGGTTGATCCATTTCCTCGGAAGCAAGACGGCAAACTAACCCACTTTGCTTAAAAACGGAGATAAAAACGTCATTGGCGTAAACGTCCATGTTTTTTACCGATTCGCCTTGAACGTTGGTTTCTCCTGTAAATCCAAGAACGCCTTCCACAATGCCAGCACGACTGAGATGACGAGAAATGAGTTTCCCCGCTAGGGCGATGCGATTCATTAATGCACTTAAATCCTGCGCTTCTGGGGAAAAGCTGTGCAGTTCTTGTAAGACATAGCGCGATAGGGTGGTGCAATCTCGGTCTAAACTAGGAGATTGCGCTGTATTAACCATGATTTTCTCCTTGAATGGTGTTTGGCGTAGTTACGGAGAACTTTTTGGGGATTTTCTCCTTACAATCATAGGAAAAAATTGTTGAATTGGCTTATAACTTTAGACCAAATTTAGGTTTGTTTTTTAAGCTCGGGAATTGGAAAAATCATCCCCGATTCTAAGCAAAAATTTACTTTTTATTCATCCGTGACCAAACTTTTGTGGGTAATCCCCAAACATATATAAATCCTTCAGCGGCTTTGTGATCAAATTCATCTTGAGAACCATAAGTGGCTAAATCTTCAGCATATAAAGAATTGTCGGATTGACGACCAACCACCATTGCATTTCCCTTATAAAGTTTCAGACGTACTGTTCCCGTTACTCGCTGTTGGGTTTGTTGAATAAAGCCTTCTAGGGCTTGTTTGAGTGGGCTATACCACAAGCCACGATAAATCAGTTGGGCATAGGTTTCTTCAATGCCACGTTTATATTGGCTGACATCGGCGGTGAGGGTGAGACTTTCTAAGTCACGATGAGCTAAAATTAAGGCAAGCATCGCTGGGGCTTCGTAAATTTCTCGGGATTTAATCCCGACAACCCGATTTTCTATCATGTCAATGCGACCAAAGCCATGTTTGCCAATGTGTTCGTTAAGGGTTTCAATGAGCGCAACTGGCTTATAGTTAATGCCGTTAATACTGACGGGAATGCCTTTTTCAAACCCAATATCAATGTATTCTGCTTCATTGGGGGTTTGCGCGATCGCGCTGGTCATGCTATACACTTCTTCTGGCGGTTCCACCATCGGATCTTCTAAGGATCCTGCTTCAATACTGCGCCCTAAAAGATTTTGATCAATACTGTAGGGAGAGGATTTTTTGACGGGGGCTGGCAGTCCGCATTTCTCTCCATACGCGATCGCGTCTTCCCGACTCATCCCCCATTCTCGCGCTGGCGCAAGGATTTTCAAGTCTGGATTAAGTGCCATAATCGACACATCAAAGCGCACTTGATCATTCCCTTTCCCTGTGCAACCATGGGCAACCGCATCGGCCCCATATTTTGCCGCTGCTTCCACTAACATCTGGCTAATTAAAGGGCGGGCGAGGGCTGTGGATAAGGGATATTGATTCTCATATAAGGCATTGGCTTGAATCGCTGGAAAGGCGAACTCGGTAATAAACCGTTCTACAGCATCTTCTACTAAGGAAATGGAAGCCCCTGCTGTTAGGGCTTTTTCTTTGATGGGATTTAAATCTTCTCCTTGCCCTAAATCTGCTGCGAGGGTAATTACCTCTTGCACTCCCCATTCTTGCTTTAGATAAGGAATACAAACTGAGGTATCGACTCCACCGGAATAAGCTAAAACGACTTTGTCTGCGCGACCCATATTAATTCTGCTAATAAACGATAAACTACTTAATATACAATGTACAATATACAAGACGCAATTTATATTTCTGATTATTCGCAGTTCTAAAAATAGTTATAAATTACTTTTTTGACCCTGAAAAACTTATTTCTATGATTAAAAAAATTGCTTTTTCCATCATTTGGCTTAGTTTTATTTCCTATGCCTTTCTCCTTGCGCCGCCTAATGATCCCAATACGTCTCAATTGATCGAAAGACTTATTAATTTTGAACTAGAAGGAATCAACCCTCTAATTATTGCCATTTTTAATCTCATGGGGGTTTTACCCTTAATGTATGCTCCCTTATTACTCATTGATGGTAAAGGACAGAAATTACCAGCTTGGATATTTATGGTGTTCTCCTTTGGCGTTGGAGCATTTGCCATTTTACCCTATCTTGCCTTTCGGAAACCAGAATTAAGTAACTGGAAAAAAGACTGGTCATTAAAACTTTTAGATTTGCGTCTAATTAATATATTATTAGTAGTTTTATTTCTCGTTATTTTTATTTCAGGCGTTATAGAAGGAGACTGGAATGATTTTGTTATGCAGTGGAAAAATAGTCGGTTTATTCATGTCATGAGTTTAGACTTTTCCTTGTTGATTTTACTATTTCCTACCCTTCTTTTAGATGATTTAAACCGACGTAAAATTGATGATTCCTCGTTTTTTAAGACAATGATCTGGATTCCTTTAATCGGAACATTTCTTTATCTTTGCTTGCGCCCGTCTCTCCCTGAAAGAGAAGGAAGGATAATTAAATAACGCGATCGCGCACCAAAAACTCTTGCTCGAGATCCCGTTTTTGAAGGTTTTTCGGAGAGGAGCAAGTAGGATCCCTTATATCAAATCCGAGAAATTAACCCTGATTT
>JBKHER010000237.1:0-4606 GCA_046540715.1 Halothece sp. | reverse complement strand
ATGAAAATTGAGTTAACACCTGAGTTAGAGCAAATTATTCAACAGCAAGTCGATAGTGGACATTATAAATCCGTTGATGAGGTCATTTATGCAGGAGTCAAGTTGCTGGATCAGCTTGAAAAGACATATCAAGGGCGAGATGAGGAAATCCGCCAAGAAGTGTTACAAGGGATTGAAGCCTCTAATCGCGGTGAAGTGATTGATAGCAAAGTTGTTTTTCAAAATCTTCAAGCAAAGTTAAATGATAAAAAAGTATGAGTCGGATTTGCAGATTTACAGTTCTTGCGAGTCGCGATCTTGAAAATATTCTGAATTATTTAGCCCAAAAAAGTAGTATAAGTTCTGCTGAGAGCTTTCTAGAAAAATTTAATCAGAAGTGCCAAAATTTAGCTAACTTTCCTTCATTAGCGCGATCGCGCTTCAATTTGCAATTTTGCTTCTAAACTCTAAAACCGCATCATAAGGTTCATCAGTGGGAATATAAGCAGCCAACAACTCCAGAGGTAAATCAGGGAATAAACGGCTTTGTTTCACTTCAAAATAGCCTTGATTTTCTAAGACATAAACTTTCAATTGATCTTGTTGCCAAAACCAAACTTCTGGGACCTCCAACTCGCGATAAATTTCTAAGCAATCTAGTCCGCCACTGGTAACAATTACTTCAATTGCTAGGTCGGGAAATGCTTTGCGAGTCTGAATGCAATAACTTTGATCAGGTTCAATTCCACGCGAAGCTGATTGCGACCGAAACGTTGTCGAACCGAGAGAATAAAACCGAATCTGTTTCTCCAGAAAATAACATTCTAATAAAATACCAATGTTTTCTTTATAAATTTCATGAAGATTACTCGGCGACATGATTTCTAAATGTCCTTGACAGTATTTTAGGGAAATTCCAGCGCGATCGCTGACCATTTCTAATATTTCTTCATAGTCTTCCCACGTCACAGAATTAACAATAAAAATTTGCTCGGAATCGATTTCTTTCGCGGCTGCTAACTGCAAAAACCCTTGTAATCTTTTTCGTTTATCTGTTGTTGTAAAACTCATCTTTAATTATTGGTCATTTAAAACTTGGTAACTGGGTGGGGGCATCTTATGCTACGATAAATAATATATAGCAATATGATCTCATTTGTGAAAAGTCCCCCCTAAATCCCCCCTAACCCCCCTTTGTAAGGGGGGAATTAAAGGAGGGAATTGAAGGGGGGTACAACTGATTTAGTAGAGCTATATATTTCAACTTCAGTAGCGTGATTGGAAAAGGTTAGTTAATGGCAGTAAGCTAATGCTGGCAACATCAGAGGTTAATTCAGAACTAGTAACAGCAGGATTTCAAGCGTTATCGGATCCCCTGCGCGTCCAAATTATAGAATTATTACAAGAGCAAGAATTGTGCGTGTGTGATTTGCGCGATCGCGTTTCTGTCTCCCAATCTAAGTTATCCTTTCATCTTAAAATTTTACGGGAAGCTAACTTAGCGCGATCGCGCCAAGAAGGGCGTTGGGTCTATTATTCGCTAAATTTACCCCAATTTTTACAATTAGAGCAATATCTAAACCAAGTCCGTACTAATGCAGTAATGCTTCCTGCGGAAAAGTGTTCAGAAGATTAGCCTTGAAAAATTTGTTCAGCAGTTAAATCTAATTCAGGGAACACCTATGATTGAATGACATCATGATCTCGAAATTGACCAACGGTCATCCGCAGGCTTCCGAATTTAATTCGGGAGTACGGATGACGCAAGTGATATTCCCCATTCACATTGCCGTTTAACTGTTAACTTACGCGATCGCGCTGTATTTTTCTTTTTTCGTTTTTACTGTAGCGTAGTGTCCGATTGGTAGATTAGCTAGAAAGAGTCTTTCTTTCTCTAAAAAATCCAGAGTTATCTTGAAGCCATTTAGGATTTTGTTCATCACTACAATGCTAGTTTGCAACATTAATCATCTAAATCTAAATCCAACAAAAGTTTTTGGACGGTCGAATAACCATCGGAATTACGATTGTTATTTCTTCCACCTGCTATAAAAGCAATTATTATCATCAAGATAGGGAAGAAAAAAATGATGGTTGATGGATTCCAAAAATTTGATTCTGTAGTGCTTTGGCAGTTTTCAAAATTGAAGCATTTTTCAACATCTTCTTCTCTCTCAGATTGAGTTTTGGCATGGCTAACAAAATCGGCAGTGCTTTGGCAGTTTTCAAGATTGAAGCATTTTTCAACATCTTCTTCTCTCTCAGATTGAGTTTTGGCATGGCTAACAACAAGCTCGGCGCATATTGCGGCGCAATCTTTGGTTGATGTGTTAGGACTCTCAGAGTAAGCTTTGGCATTGCTAACACCAAAGACGAAAGGTAATAGCAGTGCCAAAAGTAAATGGTTTAATATGCTAGGAATACAGAAGTGCTTGAATTGTTTCAACAGTCTTCTCCTAGTAATTTAAATTACGAAGCAACTTTTCCTTTAAATTAGTTTTTTATTATAGCACTCAGAAATTAAATGGATAAGTAGAGATTACCTTTACTAATGCAGCGATGCTTCCTGCTGATAGATGTTTAGAAGATTAGCCTTGAAAAATTTGTTGGGCAGTTAAATCTAATTCAGGAAATATCTGTGATTGAATGACATCATGATCTCGAAATTGACGCAAGTGATATTCCCCATCCACTAACATATAAACCGAAATCGTGGGCTGTTTAGGAGAACCCAAATAACGCACTCCACCATAACCGAAATAATCCACAATCCAATATTCCTGAATCCCAAGAAGTTCATAATCTCTCAGTTTAGTTAAATAATCATCGCGCCAATTACTACTCACCACTTCTATCACTAAGGGAATAGACTCTCCTCGTGTTAAAGTCGAAGACGCTTCCCATAACGGTTCGTTTTCCATAGCATTACGTTGCATCACGAGGACATCAGGTAAATAGCCACTTTCTCCATTGAGGGCTTTAATCAAAACATTTTTAGGAAAACGAAAGGGATATTCCTTTTTCCTAGCTTCTAACGTTAACTCAGTTTGCAAAAATTCTACAATTTCCTCATGTTTTCCCGTGGGTTGCATTTTAATAATAATGCCCTCGTGTAATTCATAATGCCCATTTTCTGGTTTCCATTGCAAAAACTCGTCAAAGGTTAATGTTTTTGTCGTCGCAGTATTCATAAGCTAACTCTACTGATTTTCAATGGTTAACACCTGTGGTGGCGTAGCATCTGGGGGATAAACTAAATTAACCTCAACCGTTCGACTGGCTTGAGACGGAATCGTTAAATTTAACAAAGGTTCTCCTCTTTCCCCGTGATGTTGGGCTAAATGGAAATACTCGGTTTGTTCACTTCCCTGTTCATCTCGATAAGTTAATTGGATCGTTCCGCGAAAGAAAACTTGACTTGAGGGAGAGTCCAGAAATTTTAACCTATTAGAGAGGTCATCTGCTTTGACAGGCGTTTCTAAAGCGAGAGAAACCTCACGGGGTTGAGTTGTCGTATTATTGAGATTAAAGGATAAATCATATTCCACCCCATAATTGCCATGGGCTGCATAAGCAGTATCAGGGTAACGGGCTAACATGGGTGCAGATTGCACTTGATCGGTTCCTAAGCGTCCGCCGACAAGGGTACTAATCCCATAAGAAACCGCTTCTTCTACTGTATCAAGATCGACATCTACAGTTGCTTCCCATTTTGATCCTTGAGAAACCCCTGCAACGCGACCATAAATGATATTTTCGGTATTGTCAGAAGGCGTTGGGGCGGTATCTCGTGGCGTTGATAACTCTCCCCCTGTCAATAAAGTTTCCCATTCCGAGAGTGTTGGAGGACGTTCTCTCCCTGTATCTGTTCTTGGGGCATATTGGGCTAAACTGGCGGCATAAACCTCGCCATCACTTTCTAACTGTAAATAGGTAGAACGTCCATTCAGAGGGGGATCAAAAGGACGCACGGGGATGGGCGCATTTAATAATAAATGGTTACTCTCTGGGGGAATTTCAATTTGAGAGGGGAATTGCCAGTGTCGTTTTTCTCTTAAAATATCATCCATTACTCGACTCCCTGGCCCAGAATAAACCTCTCCTTCTGGGTTTTCTGTTGTTGAAGGTAGTTCAATAAAAGGGGCATCGGGTTGACTGAGATAACTTGCTCCCGAGAGAATATCGACAGTTACTGTTTCATTGGTGGGATTGTGTAGCAAAATTCCGAGATAAAGGGTACTTAGATCATCTTCATTCGGTGGTTTGGCAACATGATGGGCAAAAAGATCAAATCGTCCATTAAAGGGAAAGTCAAGATGGGCTTGAGAGGAAGTTTTACCGTCTTCGGGAAAGGTGGAAAGTAAAATTCCTTCTCCTTGCACTAATTCAGGACTGTTACTGTTAAAGACGGGAACTTGGTTTAATGAGTTTGGCAGTGGTTGTACTCTCTGTTGAGAATTAATACTGTTTTGATTAATGTTTGCTACATAGCGATCCCCCCAACTCCCCTTAGTAAGGGAGGGTAGAAATCGTATAATTTGCGGTTCATTACTAATTAATAGGGGAGTCAGTAAGAGATGAGAAGCTAAGAATAAGGGTAAAATCATGGACTATCACGTTATTTATG
>JBKHER010000236.1:0-4629 GCA_046540715.1 Halothece sp. | reverse complement strand
TAAGCCGAGCATTTCCTCAACCTGAGTTATCATCGTAACTTAAAGCTAACCCTTATTGCCGTTTTTTTTGGTAACCTCTAACCAACTCTCCAATTTTCTAAAACTCAGGTTACAGAAATGAGTGACCAATGACCAGCTTGCCCTGAGCTTGTCGAAGGGTGAACGAATAACCAATAATCAATAACTATGCTAACATCACTACTCTCACTTCTCCCAACTTATCTTTTCTTTCTGATCTTGATTTTTCTTATTTTCCCCACTGTTATTGGATTTCTATTGCGCTTATCCCTATACGGAAAACTTGCTAATTTAGAGAGAGAAGTTTATAAAATTAGACAGAAAAACATTCCTCCCAAAGGCATACTTGAAAAAATTCGATCGCGCTTCCGAGAAGCTAGCCAGCAAGTCGAAGATGTTAACACCACCGCCATTATTGATAGTATCTTCCGTCAAGAAAAAATTAATCTTCTTGGAATTACCATTTCTTGGGAAGTTGCTGATCGTTTTTGTCGAATTATTCCCAATCTTCTGCTAACGTTAGGATTATTGGGAACCTTTTTAGGGATTACCTTTAATCTGAATAACATTAGCACAATTCTCAATCAAATGGAAGGAGATAGCATTGATCTTTTAGTTAATGAATTACAAGAACCATTACGGGGAATGGGAATTGCTTTTATTAGTAGCTTAGTGGCAGTTACTTGTAGTGCTTTTCTTACCCTAACTAATCTAGCAAAAAATACCACCGCCTTAAAATTGCAGATTTTTAGTACCCTTGAAGACTATCTGGATAATGTTTATTTACCGACAATTCCCAGTCATTCTCGTTTAGATCGCGCTGTGGATCGAATGGTATCGCAACAACAAGACTTTTTGACTCGTTTCCATGATAATGTCACTGATGCGGTAGAAGCCTCTTTAGGGAAAGTTGCCAATAAAATTGCTGAGGGGAATAAAGAAGCCACAGACTTAGCCAAACAAGTGTATGAACGATTTTCGGAAACAGCAGGAACCTTAGCCCATGGCGCAACTCAATTTCAATATGCTGTTGAATCCTTAGAAAAAGAAGTCACTCGCATTCAAGAAGTTGGGGAAAGTGTAACGCAAGGGGCGACTATTTTTACCGAGGCGGCGAATCAAATTGAAAATAGCAAGTTTACCGAAAATTTAGAAGGTTTAACAGCAAGTTTAGCAGCAACTCAAACCGCTTTTGCTGATTCTACAGCTAGGTTACAAACCAATATTGAAGAATTAACCAATAGTAATCTTCATGCGGCGGATTTAGCAGAACAATTATCGAGTAACCTGAATACGTTTACTGATAGTTTAAGTGAAAGTGCTAGTCAATTTGAAGGCGTGGCGACAACGATCGCGAATAGTCATTTTGATCAAACCATTTTCCAAGCCAGTGAGAAATTACAAAGCACCCAAACCCAGTTTAAACAAACTGTTAGCAATTTAGAAGGGGGATTTAAAGGCTTAGAAAGCGCGATCGCGCAAACAGAAAATAGTACCCAAAAACTAAACACCGTTAGCCAACAATTAAGTCAACTCACTCAAAATTCCGAAAAACTAGCCAATCTAAATCAAGAAAAACTCAACCAAATTCAACAAGCCTTATATCTCTTTGTAAAAGCAATCGGTGACAATAACTTGATCAAGAAAACCGTTTCGGGGTTAGATCATCTCCAACAAAACACACAAGAAATTGTAAAATTAAATCAACAAGCCCAGAAGCATGAACAATCCCATCAAGAAAGTCTTGCCAATTTACAGTATAACCTCATGAAACTGTTAACTCTAGTCAGCGACAATAAAAGTGAAGAGAAAATGACTTCTGTGATGGAAGAAATTAGAAAAACTGCCAGCCAATTGAATACCCAAGTAACAGAAATTAATCAAAACTCTCAAAAATTTAATCAATCTGCCATTGATCAGATCCAAACTGAACTATCACAACTCATTCAAGAAATGAAAAAATCTGAGGTTGAGTCTGAGAATTAATTTAAAGTTTTAGTTTAGGATCCCATTTGAGCCAAATTCCAGTCTGGACGTAAATTCTCGGCGTGACGTAAATAAGGGTGAACAATTTCCCAATTTGGATTCGCCGTATTCACATGAATTAAAAAGCGAATACAACGCTCTAAACTCCCTTCAACGTGCATTTGTTGGACATCTAACAAAGCAACATTGTCCCAGTTTGGGCGTTCTCTGGCAATACTCGCCGGAAAAGTCGCGTCTAAATCTCGGGTTGTGGTGAAAATAGCACTAATAATATCTGTCGGATCGAGGTGATTCCGTGCTTCGAGTTCGTCGAGGAGTTCTGTCACTGCCTCTCGGATAGCTTCTACTGTATTATCAGAAGCTGTTGTCGCGCCACGAATTGCTCGCACTTTCCACTCCACCACGAAGTTTCCTCCCTATGTAATGATAATTCTCTATTCAATCTGTTTAATGTTACCCCTAGTTTAAGGTCGATATAACCATAATGGCTGCCCATTTGTGGCTAGTTCAAATTCTAGCCAATCCCTTGCTGATTTCCAGGTAAAATTTGTATCAATTTGATTCTGATTAGGTAGCACCCTTCTGAGAGGAGATTTTTTCTCGCCAAAGGTGACGCATTTGGCTTGATCAGGATTAAGATTAGCCATTTCCGCAAGCCAACGACGAGCTTCTTCTTCTGTCCCTAAACGATCTACGACTCCTAATTGCTGGGCTTGTTCCCCTGTAAAAATGCGCCCATCAGCAAACCCATGCACTGCCTCAACACTAAGATTACGAGCTTGGGCAACAGTGTGGACAAATTGGTTATAGCTGGTGTCAATGAGGGCTTGTAAAATCTGTTTTTCTTCTTCGGTTAGTTCGCGATCAAAGGAGAGAATATCTTTGTAGGGGCCCGATTTAACCACTTGAAAAGAAACGCCCACTTTGTCGAGGAGTCGCTCTATATTATTCCCCCGTAAGATTACGCCAATGCTACCGGTAATGGTGCCTGGATTAGCGACAATTTTTTCGGCTCCCATGCCAATATAAACGCCACCTGATGCCGAAATATTGCCAAAACTCGCCACAATTTTCATTTTCTTCTGGAGGTGTCGTAGCGCACTATAAATTTCTTGGGAGTCGCCGACAGTTCCTCCTGGAGAATCAATGCGTAAGAGGAGGGCTTTCCATTTTTGATCTTCGATGGTTTTTAGGGCTTTGAGAACCCGTTGGCGCGTTTCCGACGCGATCGCGCCTGTAATTTCAAGACGAGCAATTTTTTTCCCTCTTCTTTTCCCAATCAACCAGACCATACTTTTTTCAACATTATGCTTGAACTTTCTATTTTAACCCAAGGATTACTCTCTTGACGGGTTAATGATCCCTGAAGATGTTGTCTGCTTTCTTAATAAAACTATACAATGGTTAATGATTGTTGTTAAGCCGTGCGCTTTATGGAAATTAAAGTCAACGAATCACGCTTTTCCGTCTTCTTGTTTCCTTTGGTAATCATTGCCCCTTTTTTCCTCTGGGGAACCGCCATGGTGGCAATGAAAGGGGTGATTCCTGAGACAACGCCGTTATTTTTAGGGGGAATGCGTTTACTTCCCGCAGGAGTGTTAGTGATCATTGCGGGAATGATGCTTAATCGTCCCCACCCTAAGGGTTGGTTAGCATGGGGATGGATTACCCTGTTCGCCCTTGTGGATGGAACGCTGTTTCAAGGGTTTCTCGCGGAAGGATTAGTCAAGACAGGGGCGGGAATTGGTTCGGTAATGATTGATAGTCAGCCGTTGATGATTGCGGTGTTATCGAGTCTTTTATTCGGCGATCGGGTTCGGAAAATCGGTTGGTTAGGTCTAGGATTAGGAATGATCGGGATTAGTCTGATTGGCTTACCTGAGTCATGGCTATTACAGCTGCTACAGGGGAATGTTACCGATTTAAACATTAATCTCCCTAGTTTATTCACTAATGGAGAAGTGTTAATGTTATTAGCAGCGTTATCCATGGCGGGAGGAACCATTTTAATCCGCTATGTTTGCCATCATGTTGATTCGGTTATGGCAACTGGTTGGCATCTATTATTAGGAGGCGTTCCTCTCTTTTTCTTGTCTGGGGTGACGGAAAGTCAACAATGGCAGAATGTTAGCGTTGAGGGTTGGTTTGCGATTTTATATGCCACAGTTTGCGGTAGCGCGATCGCCTATGGCCTTTTCTTTTATCTCGCCTCTCGTCGCAATTTAACCAGCTTTGCTTCCTTAACCTTTTTAACGCCAATTTTTGCGTTACTATTTGGGAATTTGGTTTTACAAGAACAATTAACGGCGATTCAAACTGGTGGCGTTTGCTTAACTTTAATTAGTATTTATTTAATCAATCAGCGAAAGGAATAGTTATAGCCCTACTAAATCAGTTGTATCCCCCTTCAATTCCCCCCTTACCAAGCAGGGTCGTTTTAAAGGGCAGCTTAAGGATTCGGTGTATTGATTGCTAGGACAATGAAAGCCTTACGGAGGAGACAATCAATTCCTTTTTATTACTATTTGATTAATTAATAATAATTAGGATAGTGAAATTTATATCCTAATCTATATCACGTTTAAAAACTGATTGCTATAATTATAGCGGTGTGTGTTAATGAGT
>JBKHER010000235.1:0-4632 GCA_046540715.1 Halothece sp. | reverse complement strand
AATGGTATTATTAGTTAGGGAGACAAGGCGACAAGGCGAGATGATAATCGTCCTAACAAATATACTGAGAGGAATCTCACCCCTTGGGCGAAAGCGTTAAGATCAACTTGTTAAAGTCATCTCACTGACCATTATGAGTTTTAATTTTCGCTTTGGAATTGCTAGTGATCTCCACATTGCAGTGGAAGAAACCATTTTTCATCACCCGAAACGCTTTCATTTAGCCGAAGTCAGTATCCCCGGATTCAAAGAAGTCATAGCGCATTTTCAAACCCTTGATCTTGATTTCTTACTGCTTCCTGGAGATTTAACTCAAGATGGCGAACCCGAAAATCATCAATGGTTATCAGACTATTTGCAAACGCTTCCTTTCCCAGTTTACGTGATTCCGGGTAACCATGATATTCCCACATTATCAGGAGAAAATCCAGGGAAAAATCCAGCCATTCCTTCGCATCTTTTTCCGCAATACTATACTCATTGTGGCTATAAAGATACAAACAAACTTTACTATACTTGTGAATTACAGCCGCAAGTGCAATTAGTGGCTCTCAATTCCAATATCTTTGATGCTGAAGGAAAACAATTGGGGTGTTTAGATGAAGAACAATTCTTATGGCTAGAAAATTTATTACCCAAACTGGAAAATAAATTGGTTTTAGTAACTATTCATCATAATGTGATTGAACATTTCCCAGGGCAAGCCACTTATTCCCTTTCCCGTCGCTATATGTTAGATAATGCTGATGCTTTAAAGAAAATACTCCATCGTCATGGGGTGAATTTAATTTTTACTGGGCATCTTCATGTGCAGGATATTGCTAAAGAAGCTAACTTATATGAAGTGACAACTGGCTCGTTAGTGAGCTATCCTCATCCTTATCGGGTGGTAGAAGTTGAGGGAAACACTTTAGAAAATTTAGAAGTTAATATTGAGTCTCATTGGGTAAAATCTGTGCCAGGTTGGGATGACTTGTTACATTTTTCTCGGGAATGGATGGCAAATCGCGCTGATCCATTTATTGGTAAGTTATTAATGAATCCTCCTCTAAATTTATCGGAAGAAGAAGCAAAACAATTTATTCCTGAATTAAAGTATTTATGGGCAGATATTGCTCAAGGAGATGCTGTTTTCTCGTTTCCTAATTTACCGCCACAGGTGAGAGAGTTTTTTGAACAATTTAGTGAAGAAGAGAAATTAAAGCGTGATCAAATTAGTGATAATCATACGACGTTAACTTTTAAAGACGAGTTGTTTTAAATTAAGCGCGATCAGGGTATTCTGATTAAATAGTCGGTAATCAAGATCAAATTACTTATATCACTTTGATAGTTTTGATTTAACTTTAATTTTGATAAGCTAAAGTTGTACTTTGATTCTGACATTAATAACTAATATAACTGATAGTGATGTCTGATGCTAACTCTCAAATGTCTAATGTAGTTCTAGATCAGTTAAATAATGATCTCATCGATCAAGACAAACCTAGTCTAAGTTCGATTGAGGCACTTATTTTACAGGGAGTTTGGCAAGAGAAAAGTTATCAAGAAATTGCAAAAGAGTCTGGATATAGCCCAGGCTATTTAACGAATGTTGTTGCGCCCAAACTATGGCAACGTTTAAGTGAAATTACGGGAAAACGCATTACCAAAAAAACTTGTCGCCAACTATTACAAACCTATCAGCGACAGTCTAATAAGCTGTCTGAATCACTGGTTTCAGAAACAGAAAATCTTGAAAAATCGCTTTATTATCCTAGTGGCGCGGTTCCCTTAGACTCTAATTTTTATGTGAAACGCTCTCCCATTGAAGAGGAAACAGCTACCGAAATTCAGAAACCGGGGGCATTAGTACGGATTAAAGCGCCGCAAGAGATGGGAAAAACCTCACTGCTAATTAGAATCCTCAAACAAGGAGAAAGGTTGAGATATCATACGGCGAAATTGGATTTGCAACAAGCTGATCCAGAAATTCTGGGCAACCTGAAAGGATTTTTACGTTGGATCTGCGCTAATCTTAGCTATCAGCTTCAGATTCCCAATCAACTTGATGAATATTGGGATGAAGATATTGGCAATAGTGTTAGTTGCAGTTTATATCTGCATTATCTTCTAGAACAACTCGATGCCCCTGTCATTGTTGGGTTTGATGAAGTGAATCAGATTTTTGAGTATCCCCAAATTGCCAAAAGTTTTTTACCGTTACTGCGATCGTGGCATGAAGAAGGAAAAGAAGCTCCAATTTGGCAAAAATTACGCCTCATTATTACCCATTCCACGGAAGTGTATGTGCCGCTAAAACTGAATCAGTCGCCCTTTACGAATGTGGGATTGCCCATTGAACTGCCGAATTTTAGCGCTGAACAAGTACAACAACTGGCGAGTTATTATGACTTATCTTGGGGTGAGGAGGAAGTACAACAGTTAATGTCCATTATTGATGGGCATCCCGCGCTAGTTCATCTGACCTTCTATCATTTGCATCAAAAAAATGTCACCTTACCCGAACTTTTGGAGAATGCGACCAATTTTAGTGGCATTTATGGGCGACATCTCCAACGACATCAAGCCAACTTAAAAGAACAACCAGAACTGGCTGAGGCTTGTGAGAAAATTATGAATGCGGATGAACCTGTTTCCGTAGAACCGATTATTGCTTATAAACTTTATAGTATGGGTTTAATTGATCTAGAGCGCGATCGCGCTTACCCAAGGCTTCCTCTATACCGACAATATTTTCGACAGCAAAAGTGAGGGTTAGGTGTTACCCTGAGCCTGTCGAAGGGGGGGAGAGGCTGTAACCTGACTTGGTAGTTCTGCATAGTAATGATCAATGTTGCAGGCTGGCATTATAGCAATGGATAAAGTCCCAAATCGCCCCTAAATGATTCTGGAATTTTTTAGAGAAAGAAAGACTCTTTCTCACTAATCTACCGACCCTTTGTCTAAGGGTATTATTAAATCTCTCTATATGATTAGTTTGACCACTATCTTTGCCAACTGCTTTATGCCTTTTACTCGGTAAAATTCCTTGGTAGGCTTCCCAAAAATCGGTATAACAAGTTGCACATTGACGATAAACTGGCGGTAAAGAGTCCCATAATTTCTTGGCGGCGACGCGATCGCGATTGCGCCGAAGGCGCACCGAATCGAAGATTCGATCGCGCTCCAAATCTGTTTCATCATAATGTAAATCAGCACGATGTTCTTTTAAAAACGCATCCACCTCCCAACGGGAAGATAACCCTAAAATGCGCCCCACTTCAGCATGAGTAATTTTTTCTTGTTGGTAATATGAAATGGAACTGTGTATGCTACATACCGTAGGCTGTAAGCCGAGCCGTAGGCATCCCCCCTTGCCCCCCAAAATAGCGGGGGGTTGGGGGGATTTCAGGGGGGTGTAGCAACCATAGGTGGATTTCATATAACCTTGGATCAGCTGCTGTAGATTTCAATTGGGGATTAGTGGCGACCGAGACGGTCACACTACGGTGATTAACTTCATGGTGCTATCAGGATATACAATCCAAGAGACGATCGCGCTGGCTATTGATTATTTAAAGAGATGCGAAAATTTGTTTGCTGTAACTGAGCAATGGTTTCTGGAAAATCAATCCATCCCTGACGAGCTGCTTCATCTAAAATTCCTACTGTTCCAATGATCGGAATTGAACGCTCATTTGCTTCTCTTCTTCCTAAACGTTCATCAATGAGCAGTAAATCAGCAGGTAAGCTTTGCGCTAAGGTGATAGCAACTTGTTCACCTAAATCTAGACGGCTTAAGCTCGAATCAAGTGTAACAACGGCTTGAATCTCTAGCCAGGGCGGTGAGTTCTTAATCCATTTTTGAACTTTGAGAGGAGAGCCTGAAGCTAACATTTCATCCCATACTGCATCATATCAAATCCGTTTGATTAATTGGCATAGCGAGCAAGATGCTCGCACTCCTCAAACGATTGGTAAGTGTAGTGGGAGCGTCTCGCTCCCTAACTCCAAAATCAGGGTTAATTTCTCGGATTTGATATCAGGAATAATAATGCGCTCAAATAAGTGCGGTAGCAAGTCCACTTGGTTGATAAGCAACAGATAGTTAATGGGCGAGGTGTCGGAAACGACAATCATGATTTAGAGGGGGCGAATTTGGCGTAGGGTTTCGCGATCGCGCTCCAAATCTGTTTCATCATAATGTAAATCAGCCCGATGCTCTTTTAAAAACGCATCCACCTCCCAACGGGAAGATAACCCTAAAATGCGCCCCACTTCAGCATGAGTAATTTTTTCTTGTTGGTAACCCTGGATAACTAGGGCTTCTAGAATCTCACGGCTTAAATCATTGCGGTTGAAATGCTGAACTAATTCATCGGGAAGGTTGAGGGTAATTTGCATACTCAGGGGAAGATAATTGTTCTGTTATTGATATTTTGGCATAGCTGGTAAAAGAGAAGAAAAGATTACGAGATTATAGTTATTCCAATTATTTTCCGTAGTGCGACCGTCTCGGTCGCTACTCAGGGGAGGATAATTGTTCTGTTACTGATATTTTGGCATAGCTGGTAAAAGAGAAGAAAAGATTACGAGATTATAGTTATTCCAATTATTTTCCGTAGTGCGACCGTCTCGGTCGCTACTAGG
>JBKHER010000234.1:0-4640 GCA_046540715.1 Halothece sp. | reverse complement strand
ATGCAACTTAAGTATGAAAGTGATACTTAAGATGATCTAATTCGCCAGAAAGTCATGTTAACGAGCGGTGAACTCCCACGGTAAGATAGGAAAGTGTAAATGACTTATGGGATAACGATTATGCTCATTGCAGCTTTATATTTATCATTAGGCGGACTCTATCTGCTGATTATTCCAGGGATGACTTACTTCTATCTCCAGAAACGCTGGTATGTTGCGAGTTCCATTGAACGCACCTTAATGTATTTTCTGGTGTTTTTCTTCTTTCCTGGACTGTTATTGTTAAGTCCATTTCTGAATTTTCGCCCGAAGCGTCGGGAGGTGAGAAGTTAAATCTGAATGCGACGAATTGACGCGATCGCGCTAGCTTTAGGGGTTTTCGTGGCGGGAGGCGTGGCCTATCTCCTTTTACGAGGGTTTGGCTTAAGTTCCCAAAATGCAGGAGTCTGGAGTCAAGTGATTCTAGTAGCAGGATTAATGGGTTGGGTAAGTACCTATCTATTTCGGGTTTTTACCCAAAATATGACCTATAATAAACAACTCCAAGAGTATGAAGACGCAGTGCTGCAAAAACGTTTAGAGGAAATGACTCCTGAAGAGATCGCCAAACTGCAAAAAGAGGTAGAAGAGGAAAAAGCAGCAGAATCTTC
This sequence comes from Halothece sp., assembly GCA_046540715.1. GTDB lineage: Bacteria > Cyanobacteriota > Cyanobacteriia > Cyanobacteriales > Rubidibacteraceae > Halothece. The sequence goes on along the minus strand of JBKHER010000234.1, from coordinate 3,990 downwards.
CCCTAATGAACAAACCGAGGAAAAAGACGAATCATGACCACCGTTTCTCAATGCTTCCAAGCCTTGCGTGAAGAAGGAAAATGTGCTTTAATTCCGTTTCTGACTGCTGGCGATCCTGATCTGGAAACCACGGCTAAAGCTCTCCCTTTGTTAGATCGCGCTGGGGCTGATTTAATTGAGCTAGGGGTTCCCTATTCGGATCCCCTTGCGGATGGGCCAGTGATTCAAGCGGCGGCGACTCGGGCGTTGAAACGGGGGGTAAAATTAGGGAATGTGTTGGAAGTGGTGGAAACGGTGCGCGATAAGCTGCGATCGCCGATTGTGTTATTTTCCTACTATAATCCCATTTATCATCAGGGAGTTTATCCTTTTCTCAAACGCATTTCTGAAGCTGGGGTGAAAGGATTAGTGATTCCTGATATTCCCCTAGAAGAAGCAGAAACGGTTTTAACGCCAGCGCAAGACTATGGGATTGAGGTCACGCTGTTAGTTGCCCCAACCTCTCCTCAAGAAAGAATTAGCGCGATCGCGCAACAATCTCAAGGCTTTATTTATCTTGTCAGTGTCACAGGGGTAACAGGAACTCGCACCGAAGTAGGAAGTCGCGTCAAGGAGTTATTACCCCAATTACGAAAAGCAAGCGATAAACCCATTTGTGTAGGCTTTGGCGTTTCACAGCCTCAACACGCCCAACAGATTAAAGACTGGGGGGCTGATGGGGTGATTGCTGGCAGTGCTTTTGTCCGCCGTTTAGCTGATGCTGATTCCCCTGAAATAGGACTTAAAGAGATTGAAACCTTTTGTCGGAGTTTGAAAGCTGCGATTTAACCAAAAGGTAAGCGAGAAGTCCCCAATTTCAGCCCACAGCCCCTCATGAAGCGCGAACTTAGAACCCAAACCTAAAAGTTTAGGTTATATGAAATCTAAAAAAGTTCGCTACACACCGATTCCTTAAGCCCTGCTTAAGTGATTTAGATTACTAAGAAAAAATTTTCCAGCTTAAATGTTTGCTCATTAGACCTTTTAGCAAAATCTGAGCTTTATTTTTTGAAAATTAACTTAACTACCCTAATAATAGCAAAAAACACAAAAAATGTCAAGGACATGATAAATTAAGCATATCGTAGGTAGAGGAGAAAAGCAGATGAGTTACGCGATCGCGCTAAAACAAGAAGAAACCTATCAAACCTATATTCTCTCCGACGAAGCTAAACAGAGTCGATTAGAAATTGTTCCGCAGCGGGGAGGCGTTGTCACCAGTTGGCGGCTACAAGGACAAGAAATCTTCTATATGGACTGGGAACGCTTTCAAGATCCTGAAAAGAGTGTTCGCGGCGGGATCCCAATTTTATTTCCCATCTGCGGAGACTTACCAGATGACCGTTACACCTATAAAGGACAAGAATACATCCTAAAGCGACATGGTTTCGCCCGTGATTTACCGTGGGAAGTAACCGCGCAAGAAACTGAAAATGAAGCTGCGTTAACGCTGGTATTGAAAAGCAATGACCAAACGCGAGAAAGTTATCCCTTTGACTTTGAAATCACCTTTACCTATCGTCTGAAGGGAAATGTCCTCACTCTAGATCAAACCTATCGTAACTGTTGCAGTGAACCGATGCCATTTTCCACGGGGTTACATCCCTACTTTTGGGTAACGGAGAAAGAACAAATGGAACTAGATATTCCTGCAACTCAATACAAAGATAATGTGAACAAAGGGACGTATCATTATGAGGGAAAATTTGACCTCAACCAAGATGAAGTTGATGCTCAACTGCGCCCTTTATCCCGTCAACAAAGCAGTTTAGAATTACCCAAACGAGGATTTAGCATCAATTTAAGTTTCTCTCCAGAATATAATACGGCTGTATTCTGGAATGTGAAAGGAAAAGACTTCGCGTGTCTCGAACCTTGGACTGCCCCCCGTAACGCCATGAATACAGGAGAAGATTTATTAGTAATTCCCCCGTGGGAAAGTAAAACGCTGCAAGTTGTCTTTGAAATTAGTTCTCACTCCTCCCAATAATCGCCATTTGTTGGACTTCCATTAAAGGAACCCCGTACTGTTGAGCAATTTTGACACAATCTTCATATTCGGGTTGTCGATTAATTACCTGATTTCCCAAAAAAGCAACTTTTACTCGTACTATCCCGAAAGGCGTTTTTATTTCTTGTATCTCTCGTTTGAGGGCGTTACGCTGTTGAAATTGGCGACGAATCCCTAAAGTAGTAGTTTCGCGAAATAAAACCGTTTCACAAGCAGGAATTTTATCCACAGGACAAATCACTGTCATCAATGTTCCTAACCGCGACTTTTTCATCTGAATAGGTTGGGTAAACACATCTAACGCTCCGACGGTAAAGAGTAATTCCTGAGAGTAAGCTAAAATTTGAGGCGAGAGATCATCGAGTTGGGTTTCTAAGACAGCAACGGTTTCTAGAGCTTCTGTTTCTTCGATTTCTCCAACCCAGAGGCGTAAAATATTGGGGAGGGATAAACTGGCAGTTCCAGCGCCTAATCCCACCTTTTCGACGGTCATCTTTGGCAATTGACCAAAGGCTTTAGCAAGGGTAACCATTAAAGCCGCCCCTGTGGGGGTAACTAACTCTTTTTGAATCCCATTACTATAAATGGGAACCTGCCGTGATTGCCATAATTTAATTACCGCAGGAACTGGAACCGATAAATGTCCGTGAGTGGCTTTCACCGTTCCGCCACCGATGGGTAAGGGAGAACAATAAATGTTTTCGATTCCTAACCAGTGTAAGCCCAAACCAGTCCCGACAATATCAATGATGGCATCAGTCGCCCCCACTTCATGAAAATGAACCTCATGGGGAGAAACACCATGCACAGCGGCTTCTGCGGTTGCTAGTTTTTGAAATACCTCTAAACTCCATTGTTTGACTGGAGATGGTAATTTGGCTTTTTCAATTACAGAGGCGATGTCTTGAAGATAACGGGAAGGAGGGCTAGTTTCAGAAAGATTGACATTCACTTTAGTTGCAACTTGTCCATTATGGGTAAAAGGTTGAGAAGATAATTGGTATTCCTCAGTGAGTTCCAATTGTTGCAACTCAGATATGAGATAATCCAAAGGGACACCCGCATCTACTAACGCCCCTAAGCACATATCTCCAGCAATTCCTGTTGGACAGTCGAAATATACCACCTTTGTCATGGCTACTGTTTATTCTATTCATCCTGAAACCCCCCAAGAGCGCATTTTAGAAACGGTTGCTCAAGATTTAAAAAAGGGGGCAATTCTGTTGTATCCTACAGATACAGTTTACGCGATCGGCTGTGATTTAAGTGTTAAATCAGCAGTAGAAAGGGTGCGTTCCCTGAAACGGCTGAGTAATGAGAAACCTTTAACCTTTCTATGTTCGTCTCTTTCTAATATTGCGGCTTATGCCCTTGTCAGTGACGAGGCTTATCGGTTAATGAAGCGGTTAATTCCAGGCACTTATACCTTTTTATTACCTGCGACAAAAGCGGTTCCCCGATTAGTTATGAATCCAAAACGGAAAACGACAGGGATTCGCGTTCCCAATCATACCCTGTGTCAGTCTCTTTTAAAGACGCTGGGTAATCCCATTATTTCCACTTCTGCTTATCTTCGTGATGATGAGGGGGAATTATCAACTCTTGACTATGAAAAAGCCCGTTTATTTGATGAATTAGATAAATTAGTCGATATCATTCTGGATGACGGATCGCAAGATTTACAAACTGAGGTATCAACAATTATTGATCTCACAGGGAAACAGCCGAAAATTATCCGAGAAGGGTTAGGAATAGAGGAAGCGGAAAATTGGATTTAGATAATTTAGCAAACGGGCTGAGAATCCTACGACTACAATTTTAATTTAGTCGGTAGATGGGGCGTATAAACAATTGTTTAAATGAGCTTTGATAAATGTTTCTGAGTAATTGAGTTCTCCATTGATTAAAATTCAATGGATTCAGGAGGTTGTGATTCAATG
>JBKHER010000233.1:0-4678 GCA_046540715.1 Halothece sp. | reverse complement strand
CCTCTTAATTTCTCCTAAGCAAGGGCTAGGCTTGCTTTCCCCAATTCCCTGAAGGTAAAAACATTCCCCCTAATTGTTGGACGCGCTTAAAGTCCATACGATATCCCCAAGCCTCCCCAAGAGACTCTCCCCTAAGGGAATAGATAGTTATCCATTCCCGTTGATATATATTTTCTTCTGGTGGGCGGTTAGGATCATAATCTTCGAGATCATCGATCGCGCTTAAAACGCTTTCATCACAGAGAGTCAATAAAACCCCTTTTACTTTAGTATCCCCAGTAGTCATCCCTGGATAACCCACCTTGAAAGCGTAGAGATGACCATAGGTATAAGCAGGAGTAATCTCGCTAACCTTTCCCTCACAATAGGGCTTAAAGTTAGCTTCTCCTGGCTTGAGTGTGCCGTAAACAAAAACTCGCAATGGTGTCACTTCACTTGATAATTATACGAAGCCTTCAGCATATGATAAGTAACAAGAAGTTGAGTCAGCGCAAGGGGATAACTTTGAATGGTTTCTCCCGTTGTGCCAATGACTTTTCCAATTTGAACCTCACTATCAATATTACAGAAATTAGCCAGATAAGGCACTTCGGAACAGAGAATTTTTTCCATATCAATCACTTCCTCTTTCGTGGCATGTCCTTCAATTTCTAAAACATCCACAGGCTTACCCATATCTCGCTCCAATTCTAAACGCACTGAGCCATTTTCAGGTTTGTTTTCAAATAAACGCACTAAATCAGGGTGAGGAATGGTAGGGCGTAAAACAAGACTCACATTGAGATTGCCATTACTTTCTTCGGCGTGTTCTTCGGGAGGATAGAAACTCACTACGACATCTGCCCATTCCCGTTGTGGCCGAATATAGGCTTCAGAGTCGGGTTCTCGCTTTTTCAAGGCTTCTAAAACTTGTTCTTCGGTATAACTGCGCTTGCGGGTATCTCGTTTGATTTTCCAAGTGGCGCGTAAGGATTCTGGCGGCGCAAGATACACTTTCACATCAAAAGCATCGCGACAAGCCTGAGTATAATACCCTAATAATCCTTCTAAAATGACAAACTTTTTGGGTTGGATATATTCGGGGGGATCAAATTTCCCGGTGTCATGATTGTAAATGGGCTTGAGAATCGGTTGTCCCCCTCGCAATAGGGAGATATGCTGCTGCATGATATCAAGATAGTTACACTCAGGGTGAAGCGCACTTAAACCGACTTCCTTTCGTTGTTCGCGATCATAACGGTGATAATCATCGGTGCAAATAACAGTAACATTTTCTTCCCCTAAAATTTGGGCAATTCCTTTGGTTAATGTCGTTTTTCCGGCTGCACTATCACCAACAATTCCCAGAATAATTCGACGTTCAGCCATAATTGATGATACTATTTTCTTAATTAAGTACCGGTCAATTGTAACTGTTTTCGGGTAAACAGTTAATAGCCTGATCCAAAAGGGAAATTCCTTCTTCTAAACTTTTAATTTGGGAGAGTTGATCGCGCAATTCTGATGCACCCCGGAATCCTTTGGCATACCAAGCAAGATGTTTTCGGGATTGATAAATGCCGCGATCGCCGCGATACTCCCATAACCCTTGTAAATGCTCTTTCGCACAAGTTAAAAGCTCTTCTGGGGTGGGTTGAGGGCGTTTTTCCCCCGTTTTTAGGAAATAATCAATTTCTCCCACCAAAAAGGGATAGCCTAAGGTGCCGCGAGAACACATCACCCCATCTGCATCGGTTTCCTCTAAACAACGCAGGGCATCCTCTACGGAAAAGATATCGCCATTGGCAATCACTGGGATAGATAAATGATCTTTAACTTTTTTAATCCAATGCCATTGCGCTTTGCCATTATAGCCCTGCGATCGCGTCCGTCCATGTAAGGTTAACATTTGCGCCCCAGCATCTTCTAGCCGTTTCGCAAAGTCTAAAATATTAATTTCCTGCTCATTCCAACCAATACGGGTTTTCACCGACACTGGAACCTTAACGGCTTGAACGACAGCCTTTACAATCGCCTCAGCGACTTCTGGTTGACGCAATAGCGAGGAACCGCCGCCCTTTTTGGTAATTTTATTCACAGGACAGCCCATATTAATATCAACCGTTTGCGCTCCTTCAGCTACGGCTTTTTCCGCCGCTTCCCCCATAAAATCTGGACGAGAATCAAATAATTGAATACTAATTGGGGTTTCATCAGGGGCAATATTCATCACTTGCGGGAGTTCGTGTAAATGATGAATTTCCTTAGCACTCACCATTTCCGTGTAAAGCATGGATTCGGGGGCATAACGGCGTACTAAGCGACGAAATACCTGATCGGTTACCCCAGATAAGGGAGACTGTAAGACACGGCTATTAACTGCCACTGAGCCAATTTTAAGGGGGGTTGCTGTTGACATTACCTTAAAGTAATCCGACAAAATGTAAGGGGCCAGACCCACTGATTAATTCAATGAGTAACGCAATAAAGCCCAACATTGCCAAGCGACCATTCCAAACTTCGGCAGTCGTCGTCATTCCCCATTCCCAACGTTCTTGAGGATACATTTTCAAATTTTTCTTCAGGGGAGTTACTTCGGCAAAACTGCGATTGGGGGAATTAAGCGCATTTTCCACACAGTTGGTTAGTGCTTGGATAAAGGTAGCATCGGTATTGAGGGCTGGAACCCGTTGGAAGTTTTCAATGCCAGACTCATAAGCCAATTCTCGATACTCAATATCAATTTCTTGCAGGGTTTCGATATGTTCGGAAACAAAGCTAATGGGAATGATCAGCAACTGTTTAATTCCCTGCTGTCCTAATTTGACTATTGCCTCTTCTGTGTAGGGTTTTAGCCATTCCACGGGACCGACACGACTCTGGTAAGCAAGGGTATAATCATTAGGACGGTTTAAGGTGTTCATAATCAGACGAGTGCATTCTTCAATCTCATGTTGATAGGGATCTCCTGCTTCTTCGACATAGCTGAGAGGAACGCCATGGGCGCTGAAAAAGATATGCACTTGATCGGGATTCTCAAATTTATCGAGTTCGGTAGCCATTAAATTCGCCATGGCTTGTAAATAAGTAGGCTCATCGTACCACGAAGGAACCACCGTGTAGGGAATTTTTTGTAGCGCGGGATCTTCTTGCCAAATGCGTTCTAAGACTCGGAAACTAGAACCACTGGTACTAATGGAAAATTGCGGATAAAGCGGAAGAATGACCAGTTTTTCGGGTTTATCCCGTTTAATGCGAAGGACTGCTTCTTCGGTGAAGGGATGCCAGTAGCGCATTCCCACATAAACTTGTGCGTCTTGCCCTTCCGCTTCTAGTTGTGTTTTAAGGGCTTCAGCTTGCTGTTCCGTAATCTGACGCAGAGGTGAACCGCCGCCAATTTCTTTGTAGTTTTCTTGGGATTTGCGCGATCGCGCTGTAGAGATCAACCATGCTAATGGTTTCTGTAACCAAGGAATCGGCAAACGAATAATTTCTGGGTCAGAAAACAGATTATATAAAAAGGGACGAACATCCTCTAGTTCGTCTGGTCCGCCTAAATTGAGAAGTAAAACCCCGACTCGACCCATGATAAATATTGATTGATTAAAGTTAAGTTTTCAGATTCTTTACTAAGTTTAACAATATCTGAGTTATTGAGTTTACTTTGCAAGAATTCTTAGAATTTTCCTCCATTACCTTGATAGCATAGAATTGTACCACTTTTGTTCACCCCCAGAGAGGATTACTGATGATTAATCTCAAAGTTTCCAGCATTAAATGCGAAGGATGCGCCGAAGCCATTACCAACGAAATTAAGAATAATGATCCTAACGCGAAAGTTGACGTTGATGTGGATAACAAAACGGTGAAAGTGGAAACCACTGCTCAAGAAGAAGCCGTTAAAAATATGATTATCGCAGCCGGACATACAGTGGGATAATCTCCAGATTAAGTTATATTTAGGGAATTAGAGTAATGACCCGCCACTTGCTTCCCATAATGAGAGAAGAAAACACCTTTTATTACTTTGCCTACGGCTCTTGTATGTGTCCTGTTGACCTCAAACGGACTCTACAAGAAAATGCTTACCCCTATGTTGTGGGGCCAGCGACCCTTCCCCATTATCGTCTCGGATTTTATCACCGCTCTCCCCGTCGCAATTGTGGGGTGTTAGATGTCGTGCGCGATCGCAGTGCTTCCGTGATGGGAGTTCTCTATCAGTTACCTTGGCGATTGAGTGAGCATCTTGACATCCGCGAAGAAGTGCCGACCAATGGTTATCGACGGGAACAAGTGAGTGTCAAATGTCAAGGAAAATGGTATCATGGCGTTCGCACCTATACGGTGGTGAATAAGTTATCCCGAGAAATTCCTCCCAATGAGTGGTATTTTCATGTTGTCTTACGAGGCGCAACCACTTGTGGGCTTCCTGAAGACTATCGCTGGCAACTGTTTTATCAAATGCACAACTTACAGCAAGCCGCCAATCTGTCTTTTGATCAAATAGCTTCAGAGTAGTAGCTAAACCGTCTTAGGACGGTGCGGTTCGGAGTAATTTGGCTGCCACTACACCCGACTCAGTTCTCTTAGAGAACTACGCTTATGGGTCAAGACTTAATGAGATTCGCTAGTCTCAAGCGTCGGCGGAGGAACATCGCCCGTTAGCAGGTGGAACACCGTAAGCCATTACAAGCCGATA
>JBKHER010000232.1:0-4682 GCA_046540715.1 Halothece sp. | reverse complement strand
GTTAAATCCTAAGTATCCTCTGGGGGTAATTATCCAGTGATGATGATTTCGGGTGCTACTGTTACCAATAATAACAACGGTTAGCATATCAATGGGATGGTCTAACATTTCTTTGAGGGTGGTTAAGGTGATTTGTTCGTCTTCTCGGGAAACGGAACGTACAAGGGCAACTGGGGTATCGGGAGAACGGTGTTTACTAAAAATTTGTTGGGCAACTTTAATGTGTTCGGTACGACTGCGCGATCGCGGATTGTATAAACTGGTAATGAAGTCTCCCTGGGCGGCGGCAGTTAACCGTTTTTCGATCATTTCCCAAGGGGTTAATAGGTCACTGAGACTAATGGCGCAAAAGTCGTGCATTAGAGGCGCACCAACTTTGGCAGCCGCGGCTTGCATGGCAGTGATACCGGGAAATACTTCGACGGCTGGGGTTTTTCCATCCCAGTTTTGAGTGGCTAATTCTTCAAAGACTAATCCCGCCATGCCATAAATCCCTGCATCCCCTGAGGAGACAACGGCAACGTTTAATCCCCAATTCGCCAAATTAATGGCACGTTCGGCGCGTTTTTTCTCTTCGGTAATGGCGTAACGTTCAATGATTTGTCCAGGGCGTTGAAGAGGCTGAATTAAGTCGAGATATAGCCTATAACCGAGGATGACATCGGCTTCCGTAATGGCACTTCGGGCAGCAGGAGTGATTTGATTAATGTCTCCAGGCCCTGTACCAATGAGATAGAGGTGTCCAGTTTTGGGGATGTATTCTTGGCGCGATCGCGCTACTGCTACGGTAACTGCCCCCTGATCTGATTTAAAAATTTGTTTATTAACAACTAATTCTGAGGCTTGGGCGGCTTTCAAGGCGGCAGCTTCGGCAACACTGGCAGTTCCCACTTCTTGGGCGACAACGGAGGAGGGATTGGGAACTGTAATTGAGTTTAATTCCTCAGAAGAATAGGTTTTTAAGGGTAACGCTTTGGCTTGGGCTAATTCTACAAGTCCCACTTCATCGGCTTTTAGGTCAATGGTTGCTAATCCCGCGATCGCGCTTTCCGTTAATCCCCAACTTTCTAAGGTTTTCTCTAGCGCGTCTTTAATCACGGTTTGCGCTGTTCCTCGTTCACACCCAATTCCCACCCATAACACTCGCGGATGCCAGAGAACTTGTGATAAGTGTGGATTCAGTTCTACGGCGCGATCGGTAATAATAACTTGCGCTTCAGTTTCTGTGGTGTCAAACTGAAAACAATGGTTTTCGGGAAGATGGTTTTGCCAAAGTGTCGCTCCTACTTCCTGAATCACTGCAACTGGCTGTTGATGCGCGATCGCGCGACTAACTTCTGTCCAATTTCCCTTTCCTTTGCGCCAACCAAAGGGCTTACCAATAACATCTATTCCGGGCAAATTTAAACTTGCAGAAGCCCCCGTAATAATCGCATTTCCCCCTAACTGTTGCGCTAACCAACGGCTGAGAGTTTCACCACCGCCCTGATGCCCTCCACATAAACTAATAATATTGCCTCCTGCTTCATCCATGACAATCACCGCAGGATCAGTGCTTTTATCTTGTAATAAAGGAGCAATTAATCTGACCACCGCCCCTGTGGCAAAAACAAAAATAATCCCCTGATACTGCGACCAAATTTTCTCTAAATGGTGACTTAACTTCTCATCATAAGCGACCACATCTGGGCTAAAATTTGCTAAATCACGGGGAACAAATAAAGTGATGCCACTTCGACGACAGAGGGGTTGTAGGGTTTTGATCGCATTAGAAGTAGGCGCGATCGCGCATAAGGAAGCAAACTGTTCTAACAAAATTAATAATTCCCTTTAAAAGTCCCCGCCACTAACTTAGCGGGGAAACACAAAAACTAATTGCGAAAACGCTTTTTCCGACGGGCAATCTCCTTCCGTTTTTTCTTCTCAATGGGAGTTTCGTGGAAGCGAGTACGCTTAATATCGGCAAAGATTCCCGCCTTTGACACTTGACGCTTAAAGCGACGCAGTGCAGATTCAATATTTTCGTTTTGACCAACCGTTACTTGGGTCATAGATACCAACCTCCTTGATATAATACAACTAATTCATAACCAATGGTCTCCATTGACTGAGCCTAGAGTCGTTTCGGCTACTGATGAATGGAGAGAAAGATGAAACATTTTTACCCGTAAAGGCTTAATCAATTCTCTTAAAAAAGTTTGCAGAAAGCAAATTTTCATGAATAAATAGGGAAAACTCTACTGCTTTCCCTAAGTTCATTATAACATACAATGCCGAAAATCTAGACATTGAAAATAGCTTTTAACTTCGCCTTAAAATCGCTCTCTGTTATCTCTCCCACGATTACGATTATTATTTTCACTACGAGGGCGAGCTTTATTCACTCGCAACTCTCTTCCCATCCATTCTGCCCCATCGAGGGCTTCAATAGCAGGGGATTCATCAGACTCAGTTTCCATTTCTACGAAACCGAAGCCGCGCACTTTACCCGTTTCTCGATCAACTGGAATGGTAACGCGCTTAACCGTTCCATAGTCAGAAAACACTTCGTTTAGCTCTTGTTCTGTAACTTCGTAAGGCAAGTTACCAACATAAATCGACATGAAAAAAACAGACTCCGAAAGCGAAAATAGATTTAAATTTTGGTTAACAAAGAAACTGGATCAAACTTGATTCAATCTCCCTGCTACCCAATTCCACAAGTTATAATAGCATAATTTTCCAGTTAGCGTTTAAGGGAATTGCCACTCGCTTAAAATTCCGACACGACTATCATTCTCAAAGGAAGAATTTTGTTTTTGGATTTCTACTGCCAAGCGTAATCTTTCTGTAAGGGCATAGCCAGCAGCGAGGGTAGTTAAGCCCACTTCTCCATCTTCTCCAGGGGAAATAAAACTTTGTGTTAGGCGTAAATCTGCCGCCCCTGTGCGAGATAAGGTTAACCGCAATTGTAAGCCTATATTTACCCCATCTTCATTAAACTCTTGGGTCTCAATGGAATGATAGCCAATGATCGGTGCAATGTTAAAATAGTTTCCCATTGGGAGCACTGAATAAGCAATATTACTTTCCCAATGAGCGCGATCGCGATTAAAACTTTGACTATAGCCTAAATTTGCTGTAAACCCCGTTTCTCCAAGAAATATATCTTCTATCCCTACTTTCAACCCACCAATATCATCACTAGAGGGATACTGCACAAACCCCAATTGCAACCTCGTATTAAAACTAGGATCATGACGAATCTCGTTTAAAACATTGGGAACTTCTTCTCCCCATTTTTGCAAAACAGGACTATTTTCAATAATCTCTGGATCTAAATCTAATTCCTCTGCCAAATTCGGGTTAGCGCTAGCTTTGAAATGGGGAAAGAAAATCAAAAGGACAATAAAAAATAAGAATTTAATTTTAAATATCATCTTCTCTTGTAGGTTAGGCTAGCATCATTTCTAACCCAACCTACGATATTCGATAGGAAATTACAGCCTAATTCTAACCTAAAGTAGAGCCATTCCAACCCCACATCGCGCCTTTTGCCTCAGCAAACTCGATATAAGTGCGATTAGCGGGAACGCCTAAATTTTTCTCCACTTCTTGACAAAAATCTTCACTCATGGATCGGGTTTGATCTGGTTTCATACTGCCAACATTTTTAATTTCAATGTAGCAAACAGGATCAGTTGTCCCAGAAAATGTCATTGCAACATCAGGCTGTAAGGCAGTCATCACATAAGACTCAGGTTTTCCTAAATGCTTAGATAATTTTCCAGACAAAGTTTTGAGTAAGTCTTCAACTTGACTTGCATCAGGTTTCGCCACCGAGGTATGAATTTTAATTAAAGGCATGAAACTTCTCCTTAATTGTTATGCTCACACTATCCTCCATATTGCCAGCCTGTGGTTTCTAATAAAAGGGCACTGCCTTCACGATGAACGCCTGCGCCAATGACTTCACCCACAAAAATTGTGTGATCGCCTTTCATTACGGAGTCAACCACCTGACATTCCACATAGCCAAGGGTATCTTTAATAATCGGGCAACCCGTTTCCTCACCGAAATAAAACTCCACATCAGCTAACTTATTTCCCACCCGTCGTTGAGGCTTAAAAAACTGGGCGGCGACATCTTTTTGTTCACTATCGAGGAAACTAAGGGCAAAGACACCCGTATTTTTAATCATTTCATGGGAACCGGAGTCTTGACGCACACAATTAATAATTAGAGGTGGCTGAAAAGAGGTTTGCATTACCCAACTTGCGGTAAAACCATTAATTTCCTCGCCATCTTTCACCCCACAAATATAAAGCCCATGAGGAATCTTCCGCAGAATTGTTTTTTTCGCCTTTTCGTCTAGCAAGAGTGTTCTCCCTTCAATAACTATTTTTGCTTGTAGTGTAGCTTATTTAGCATTAATTTACTGGCATGGGAAAACACTTATCCCCCAAGGGTGTATTGAAAGTTGAAGCACTTTTGATTTGGATCAGATCATTGACTAATGATTATGCTTAATATTTAGTATTTTACTTAAAAATTCAATTAATTGTTGTAACTCAGTAACTTTTTCTTGAGTTTGATGACTAACCCAGTGATTATCATTAATACTTGCTGTATTAGTTTTACCTGGCTTTAAAACACTAACAATACTTGCAACTAAAGCCTTATCATAATCAAATTTTTTCCA
>JBKHER010000231.1:0-4692 GCA_046540715.1 Halothece sp. | reverse complement strand
TAAGATGACTCTTAAGGATTGCTCAAATTATGAAGAATTATTAAAAAAATGAGCCTTTTTGTGCCATTGTTTCCAAATTGCGTCTTACCTAACTCCGATACGGCAACCAATTGCGCTATTGTTCCTCTCAGAAAGGGTCGCTTGAAAAATCTGTGAGTTTACCTTATAATTAGCACGAATTTTGTAAGCATAATTACATTCATCAGTCAAGAAGGAGGGAACGAAACTTGGCAAGAAAACGGAAACGCAAAAGTCGTCGTCGCCAGGAAGGACGTAAGATCCTTGCCTTAGTACCTCAATATAATATCGAAAGTGGGGAATATAAACCAGTAACGGCAGCGAGAAAGTATATTTCTGCAAAAGGAATTGCGCCACCCGCGCTGGTTGTCGTTAGACGGAATGAGCATACCACAGATCGATATTTTTGGGCAGAAAAGGGTCTATTCGGAGCGCAATATGTGGAAGAAAACCACTTCCTCTTCCCCAGCTTAAGGGTTGTCCAACCTGAGGAAGAGCAAGTTGTAGGCGCGAGTAGTCAAGGTTAACCCAACCTCTCGAACAGACTTAAATATGAAAAAAGTAGGATAACATCTTTCGGCTCAACTTTGCAACTAGGTTGAGTCGATTTGATTTTGAGAGGAAAAAATATGAATCAATTAGTCTTAGTAACAGGGGTGAGTCAGGGGTTAGGTCGTGCGATGACCGAAGAATTAATCGCCCAAGGTTGCACTGTGATTGGCTGTGCGCGAAATGAGAGCGCGATCGCGCAGTTAAATCAAACCTATAGCCATCCTCACACTTTTAGCTGTGTTGATGTCTCTCAAGAAGACGAAGTTAAACAATGGCGAGAGCAAATATTATCAGTTTATAATCCCCCAGACTTATTAATTAATAATGCTGCCCTCATTAACCAATCTCTAAAATTTTGGGAAGTTCCCACTGCAGAATTTGACCAAATTATTGATGTCAATATCAAAGGCGTTGCCAATGTAATGCGCCAATTTTTACCAGCAATGATGAAAAAAAATCATGGCATTATTGTTAACTTTAGTTCAGGGTGGGGACGTTCTACCTCTCCTCAAGTTGCCCCCTATTGTACCACGAAATGGGCAATCGAAGGCTTAACTCGCGCGATCGCGCAAGAACTCCCCTCAGGAATGGCAGCAATTCCTCTTAACCCGGGGATCATTCACACAGAAATGTTAGAAACTTGTTTTGGCAGCAGTGCGGCAAACTTTACGCCGATTAATACCTGGGTCAAGAAAGCAGTCCCCTTTTTACTCAGTCTGAAATCTAAGCAAAATGGTCAGCCCTTAACTATTCCTAGTTAACTTCCTCAATCCTCAATCCATTGATTTAACTGACTTGTAGCTAACGTTACGAAGAAAAATCCATATTTTGTTATGATCATAAAAGTAGAAAAGTCAACTATAGCCTTTCTGAGTTGCTTGAGAGACATTAAAATAAATCAGTCGATATGATTGGTTATTCGTTATTAGGTTACTCCCTAAAAGAACAAGTAACGAAGATAATCAGGATGTCCCCTAGCAATTCTGAAATTGCTATATACTGACTATGAAGTTAAAGTCTGGAATTAAAATGAGTATCGTGCAAGAATTGCAAAAAAAAGAGAAAAAAACTTCAGACCCCAAAATCAAAGTTGATAGTTTAGTTAAAATTTTTGGCAAAACTCCCCGTGAGGGCTTAAAACTCTTACGAGAAGGTCATGATCGAGACGCTATCTTTGAAAAAACAGGAAATGTTGTTGGGGTGGGTGGGGTTTCCTTTGAAATTCAAGAAGGAGAACTGTTTGTGATTATGGGGTTATCTGGATCAGGAAAATCAACCCTGATTCGCTGCCTAAACCGTCTCATTGAACCGACTAGCGGTCAAGTGATTGTGGATGAGGAAGATATCGCCCATGTAGATTCTCAGCGTTTACGGGAAGTCCGCCGTACTAAAATGGCAATGGTGTTTCAAAAGTTTGCCCTTTTCCCTCACCTTACCGTTGCTGAAAATACCGAATATGGCTTAAATGTTCGCGGGGTGAATCATAAGAAGGCTCGTCATAAAGCCTTGGAAACCTTAGAAATTGTCGGGTTGCATAAATGGGCAGATCGCTATCCTTCCGAATTAAGTGGGGGAATGCAACAGCGAGTGGGATTAGCGAGGGCTTTAGCCACTGATCCTGATATTTTATTGATGGATGAAGCCTTTGGTGCGCTTGATCCCTTGATTCGGCGGGATATGCAGGCGGAGTTGATTCGGTTGCAAAAAGAACTGCATAAAACAGTCGTGTTTATTTCCCATGATATTCATGAAGCCTTGAAAGTCGGCGATCGCGTGGCAGTGATGAAAGACGGCTATTTTGTGCAAGTGGGAACCCCTGAAGAATTAGTCACTAATCCTGCTGATAACTACATTCGTGACTTTATGATGGATGTTAATCGCGCCCAAGTGCTAAAAACCGGTTCAATTACCCGTAAAACCATTCCTTTTATTCTCGGACATGGATCAGCGCGATCGGCCTTAGAACAAATGCAACGCTATCAACGACAAGAAATGTATGTCGTCAACCAAAACAATTCTCCCATTGGCATTGTTACCATCCAAGCTCTAACTCAAGCCTTAGAGAAAGGAAAAGAAGACATTAAAGAGGTAATGGAAACTGACTTCCCAAAAGTACAAGCCAGTACCACCATCGAAGAAGTCGCCCACTTATGTCAACAAGAATTACCCCTTGCCATTATTGATGATGAGGGAGACTTTCAGGGAGTTGTAGAACACTCTGATATTCTAGCGAGTATTGGACGCTTACAAGAGGTGGATGGGGATACGGTGGAAAACCAACCCGAAGAAGTGGCAGCTTAACAGTGACCAGTTACCAGTGACCAGTTACCAAAAAACAGGAGAGAGAAGAGAGCAAAGAGGAAATTAACTCCTCACTCCTAACTTCTCTTTTTTTAATTCTGTTCCCGATTTCAAATAACCAATAACCAATAACAGATTATGTTTAACCCATTTGAAGAAACCATTTGGCCCCTTGGCGATCAAGTTGAAACCGTCATCGACTGGATTGTTGGTAACTATCGCTTTATTTTCCGAGAATGGATTGGCATTCCCGTTGGGATTGTCTTACGGCAAATTCAATCATTTTTTGTCGGGATGAATCCCATTATTTTCCTCATCGCTTTACTGGCAATCGCCTGGCAATTGGCTAGCCGTAATATTGCCATTTTTAGCGTTATTGCCATGACGATTGTTGGACTAATTGGGGCTTGGGAAGAATCCATGGTTACCCTCGCTTTAGTGATTACGGCGGTATTCTTTTGTATTATTATTGGGATTCCCTTAGGCATTTGGGCGGCTAGCAGCGATCGCTTTGCTGGTTTAATTCGCCCCGTTTTAGACACCATGCAAACCCTTCCTGCATTTGTGTATTTAGTGCCAGTGGTGATGCTATTTGGAACTGGGGAAGTACCGGGAGTCATTGTTACCTTTATTTTTGCTGTACCGCCCTTAATTCGCTTAACAAATATTGGCATTCGGGGTGTTCCAGAAGATGTAGTCGAAGCCGCCCGTGCCTTTGGCTCAACACCGCGACAAGTCCTGATTCAGGCGCAAATTCCCCTTGCCATGCCGACCATTTTAGCGGGGGTTAACCAGTCTTTGATGTTGGCTTTGTCGATGGTGGTTATTGCCTCTCTCATTGCGGTAGCCGGTTTAGGACAAATGGTCAACCGTGGTATTGGGCGACTCGATGTGGGATTAGCTTCTGTGGGAGGGGTAGGCATTGTTTTAATTGCCATTGTCTTAGATCGGATTACGCAAGCAGTTGGGGATAATAGTTCAGGGCGACTCCCATGGAAACAACGCGGTCCGATTGGCTTGGTTTTGAATCTCTGGAAAAAAACTCAGAAAAAGAAAGTTCCTCAGGAATCTTAATTGCGCTCAGAGAATTTTTTTTGCCTAGAGAATTCCGCTAATGGGTAGCTGTGTAATGTGAAGTCACTTCGGATTAGCTAAAAAGCTCTCCTGATCTAGCTTCTAGCTCTTACTATCAGTGAACCATTAGCGGTTCAGTCACAGCAAGGATTTTAGCGATTTTGGCTTGTCATTAATGAGTAATTTTGTTATAGTAAAGGGGCATTAGCGGAAACGAACCTTGACAACTAAATATATCAATGGTTTCAGAGCCTGCGGTTTCAATTAAAATAATCCCTTCCGAGGGATTGAAACAAGGCACAAGCCAAGTTCAACCACGAACGCATTGAAGGTTTCAATTAAAATAATCCCTTCCGAGGGATTGAAACCTCTTTAACGCCTACTCGACGAGTAGGAATTTTTAATGCAGTTTCAATTAAAATAATCCCTTCCGGTAGTCCTGCATAGTAATGATCAGTTTTGTAAACTGGCGTTGTAGTAATGAACAAAGTCCCAGATAGCTCCTAGATGGTTCTGGAATTTTTTAGAGAAAGAAAGGCTTTTCCTAACTAATCTACCAACTCTTTGTCTGATTGTATTGTTAAATCTTTCTATATGATTGGTTCGACCAGTTTCTAAACCCAACTGGCTTATGTCTCTTGGCGGGTAAAATTCCTTGATAGGCTTCCCAAAAATCTGTGTAACAAGTTGCACATTGACGGTAAACTGAAGGTAAAGAATCCCATAATCTTCGAGCCGCAGCGCGAT
>JBKHER010000230.1:0-4706 GCA_046540715.1 Halothece sp. | reverse complement strand
ATGATAGAATCTAATCGCAAAAAATTTGGGGTGAGATCAGTCCTGCTATTAGAAGACAAGGCTGGTCACTCAAAACCGAACCATATTTTTGCGCCATGAGTCTCATAATCCAGTAGGATTCAGCCAGATTTTTGCTATTATTACCTTAGTAATTCATCTTGCAGGTTAAGTTTAGCAATAAACTTAATTCTTCACCCATAGCGGGGGAGATGGATGATATGGTAAGGCTAAGTAGTTAGCTTCCTTTTTAAGGGAAAGGAGCGTATTACGTTCTTAAAAGGGCAATGGCGTTAGAGTGACCGCCAAGCGGCTTAGACAGATTTGAAGGAGGAGGCTCCATCATTCGTCTGCACTTCAACTCACTCAAGCCGAAAAGAGCTTTGCTTTATAGTAAAGTACAGGTAAACGAAATAAGATGGTTTATACCGTTTTGTTTTGTTATGCTACTCACTCGAATACAGTAGATCAAGATAGTAAATTCATACAAATTTAAGCGTAAGCATGGTCAGCACGAAAACAAAAACAAACGTCGGTCGGATTGTGCAAGTAATCGGTCCGGTGGTTGACGTAGAATTCCCCTCAGGTGAGTTACCTGAAATTTATAACGCCCTTCGTATTGAAGAGAAAAATGAATCGGGAAATAATGTTGCAGTGACTTGTGAGGTGCAACAACTTCTCGGCGATCGCGTCGTTCGGGCTGTTGCGATGAGTGGAACGGATGGCTTAGTTCGCGGCATGGATGTTACCGATACCGGTGCGCCGATTAGTGTTCCTGTGGGGAAAGCCACCCTCGGTCGCATCTTTAACGTTCTTGGGGAACCCGTTGACAAGAAAGGTGCTGTTAACTCCGAGGATCAATTCCCTATCCACCGCCCCATTCCCAAACTCACCGACTTAGAAACCAAGCCCTCTATTTTTGAAACGGGGATTAAGGTGATTGACTTAATTGCCCCCTATCGTCGCGGTGGTAAAACTGGCTTATTCGGTGGTGCAGGTGTTGGCAAAACTGTCATCATCATGGAATTAATCAATAACATTGCCAAAGCCCATGGTGGCGTTTCTGTATTCGGCGGTGTGGGAGAACGCACTCGCGAAGGAAACGACCTCTACAATGAAATGCTCGATTCCAATGTGATTAACGCCGATGACCTTACCCAATCAAAAGTGGCGCTGGTTTATGGACAAATGAACGAACCCCCAGGTGCCAGAATGCGCGTGGGCTTAACTGCTTTAACTATGGCGGAATACTTCCGGGATGTCGGTAAGCAAGACGTTCTCCTTTTTGTGGATAACATTTTCCGCTTTGTCCAAGCCGGGATGGAAGTGTCGGCACTGTTGGGACGGATGCCTTCTGCGGTAGGATATCAGCCTACGCTTGGGACTGATATGGGAGATTTACAAGAGCGTATTACTTCCACGAAAGAAGGTTCGATTACCTCGATTCAAGCGGTTTACGTCCCTGCGGATGACTTAACAGACCCCGCACCAGCAACCACCTTTGCTCACTTAGACGCAACTACGGTATTATCTCGCGGTTTAGCTTCAAAAGGAATTTATCCTGCGGTTGATCCCCTTGATTCGAGTTCCACCATGTTGCAGCCTGATATTGTCAGCGAGGAGCATTACCAAACTGCTCGCGCAGTCCAGTCAACTCTACAACGCTATAAAGAGTTGCAAGATATTATCGCCATTCTCGGCTTAGATGAACTGTCGGAAGAAGACCGTTTAACTGTTGACCGCGCTCGTAAAATTGAACGGTTCTTATCCCAACCCTTCTTTGTGGCGGAAGTCTTCACCGGTGCGCCTGGAAAATATGTGACCCTCGAAGAAACCATTAACGGTTTCCAACGCATTCTTTCCGGTGAACTTGATGATCTCCCTGAACAAGCGTTCTACTTAGTCGGAAATATCGACGAAGCCATTGCAAAAGCCCAAAAAATGAAAGAAGAGCAGTAATCTCAACTGAGGGAATTCTGAGGGGAACTGCTCCCCCTCTCCCTGTTCAATAAGGCGTTAATAGTGATTAAAGAAGAAATAAAATGAGCTTAAATGTGCGTGTGATTACCCCAGATAATACGGTCTGGGATGCAACAGCCGAAGAAATTATTTTACCGAGTACCACAGGACAATTGGGAATTTTAAGTGGTCACGCCCCCCTGCTGAGTGCCTTAGATGTTGGGGTGATGCGGTTACGTTCCCAAAAAGATTGGCTGAGTCTTTCTCTTGCAGGTGGCTTTGCGGAAGTGGAAGAAGATGAAGTGACAATTTTAGTCAATAGTGCGGAACGGGGAGACAATATTGATCCAGAAGAAGCACAAAAAGCCTATGATGAGGCTAAACAGCGTTTAGAAACGGCTCAAAGTGGCGAAAATCGCCAAGAGATTATTCAGGCAACTCAGGCTCTAAAAAAAGCGCGATCGCGCTTACAAGCGGCAACGGGCAAAGCCCCAGTTTAAATGCTAACCAGTGACCAGCCGCTCAACTGTTGGTAACTGGTCACTGGTAACTGGTCACTGTTAATTACTACCCGCAAAAATAACATTGGAAAAATGCTTTTGAGCATCAGCCATGGGAGTATGCTTAATATTCTCTTGCCAATAATTGATGACTTCGGTTGCTTGATTAAGCAAATCAATTTTTTCTTCTTCTGTAATCCAGCTTTTAGATTCTAATTCCTCTTTTAGCTGTTCCCAAGCATCATTTCGGGGCCAAAAGAAATAAGCGGTTAACGGGCTGGTTCCTTTACCAACTACATGATCAACCGCTACAGCAACATTTTCATCTAACCAGAGAACTTTTAAAATAAAACGCGATTCAGAAGAGATTTCTACAGATTCCATTGGGTCAAATCATTCTTTCTAATTGTACAGTCCTTCATTCTAACGGATTTTCTTCATGTCATCACCGCAAGCCATTACAATTTTTGATATTGATGGGGTTGTTCGCGATGTCGCCGGTTCTTATCGACGCGCCCTTGCTGATACCGTAGAACAGTTAACCAATGGCGCTTATCGCCCTACTCCTGAAGCTATTGATGATCTTAAAGGGGAAGGGCTTTGGAATAATGATTGGGAAGCCTCACGGGAATTTGTTTATCGCTATTTTGAATCTCAGGGAACATCGAGAAAAAACCTTGAAATTGATTACGAAGAGTTAGTGGCTTTTTTTCAGTCTCGTTATCGAGGGAGTGATCCTCACAATTGGAATGGTTATATTGCCCAAGAACCGCTTTTGATGAGTAAAGATTATTTAGACACTCTGACGGCGAATAATCTATTATGGGGGTTTTTTAGTGGTGCAACCCGAGATTCGGCTGAATATGTTTTACAACAGCGTTTAGAATTATTATCTCCTGTGTTAGTTGCTATGGAAGATGCCCCCGGAAAACCTGATCCCACAGGCTTATTTAGCGCGATCGCGCAATTATATGAGGAAAACACCTTACCTGTTTTTTATATTGGTGATACCGTTGCTGATATGCAGACCATCAAAAAGGCGAAAATCAAGCAACCAGAGCGTCGTTGGTTTGCCATTGGCGTTTTACCCCCTCATGTCAGTGCCGCTTCTTCTCAGCGCAGACAAGACTATTCACAACGTCTAAAACAAGAAGGGGCGATGATGGTATTGAATCATGTGGAAGCCTTATCGCCACCAGTAATTCAAGAAATTATTACTACATATAGTTATTCCAATTATTTTCCGTAGTGCGACCGTCTCGGTCGCTACTAGGGAGCAAGATGCTCCCACTCTCAGCTTGATGGTTTTTATTTGGAATGACTATAAGACTTGCTGAATTAAGCTGAAAGTGTTGCGAGATTAGGTTTTCAACCGTTAATTAGCCGAAAAAGTGCAAAGGAATCAAACATTTGGGATGAAAAACTGTTCGACTGATGCCCACGGAAGCCTTGTACTTTCTAGGAAAACTTCTTACTTTTCCTAATTTCCTTCTTCACTGTTGCCCCTTGCCTATTGCCTTGCCAAACCGACAATTGGACTTTTTCAGCAAACCCTAAATGAGACTTTCCACTAATATTTTAGTGCCAATGGCTATCAGCATTAAGCCTCCGACAATTTCTACTTTCTCTTGAAATAAGTTTCCGAAATGATGACCAATCAAGACAGCAAGAAAACAAAGAAGAAACGTTACTAAGCCAATACTGGTAATAATTAAAGGGAAAGACATTTTAATGACAGAAAGTCCTAAACCAGCAAATAGGGCATCAATACTTGTCGCGATCGCGAGTCCAAAAAGGGTTGCATTATCAAGGGGATTAAATGGTTTTTCTTCTTCTTCCGTTAGAGCATCTTGAATCATTTTTAGACCCAATCCTGCTAAAATAATCATTGCCACCCAAGGCGCGATCGCGCTAATTAATTCCCGAATACTTAACCCCACCAACCAGCCGATCACTGGCATCAACATCTGAAAACCGCCAAAAAAGAGAGCAATTTTTAGCACCTTATTAATTTGAATCCGCTTAATTAGCAAGCCACTAGTTAAAGAAACTGCCACCGCATCAGCCGCTAAACCCACCGACATCAAACTAACTGTTAAGGTTGCCATATTAAAGTGTTAAACTAAAATTATCTTCATCTATAACAGATTTATTTTAGCGAACCTTTTTTTCATCTTCTTATCATAAACAGCCAGTAAAACTATCACTATTTATCATTTTCATCTCATATTTTTACCTCTAACCAGATTA
>JBKHER010000229.1:0-4767 GCA_046540715.1 Halothece sp. | reverse complement strand
AATAAAAACCATCAAGCTGAGAGTGGGAGCATCTTGCTCTCTAGTAGCGACCGAGCAAGTTAGCCCAGATGCAGTCTTTAGCGGCTGCTAAAGAGAAAGGGTTAGTGCGTTCAGAGGGGAAAGATTATGTGGTACAAGAAGGGGATGTCATTGAGTTTAAGTTTAATGTTTGAACAATTATAGTCATTACTTATAGTCATTCCAAATAAAAACCATCAAGCTGAGAGTGGGAGCATCTTGCTCTCTAGTAGCGACCGAGCAAGTTAGCCCAGATGCAGTCTTTAGCGGCTGCTAAAGAGAAAGGGTTAGTGCGTTCAGAGGGGAAAGATTATGTGGTACAAGAAGGGGATGTCATTGAGTTTAAGTTTAATGTTTGAACAATTATAGTCATTACTTATAGTCATTCCAAATAAAAACCATCAAGCTGAGAGTGGGAGCATCTTGCTCTCTAGTAGCGACCGAGACGGTCGCATTACGGAAAATAATTGGAATAACTATAAAAGCCTTTCATGAATTTGATCTAAAAAATTGACGAACTTTTGCCACTGCGTAATCACGATTGAGCTTAGAAATCACATCAAGAGTGATACCTTGTGGACAAGCTGCCTGACATTCCCCATAATTGGTACAGTTGCCAAATCCTAACTGATCCATTGCTTCCACCATATTTAGCACTCGCCGATCTTTTTCGGGCTGCCCTTGGGGAAGACTATTGAGGTGAGCCGCCTTTGACCCCACAAATAACATTGCCGAAGCGTTTTTACAAGCGGCGACACAAGCCCCACAGCCGATACAAACCGCTGCATCGAGGGCTTGATCGGATACTTCTTTAGGAATCGGAGTGGTATTTGCTTCGGGGGCGCTACCTGTTCGTGCGGTAATGAAGCCCCCAGATTGGATGATTTCATCAAACGCAGAGCGATCGACCACTAAGTCTTTAATCACGGGAAAAGGCTTGGCTCGCCAAGGTTCAATGGTGATGGTATCGCCATCTTGAAAATGACGCAGATACAATTGGCAAGTGGTTGTCTGAGTTTCGCGAGTGCCATGGGGAATTCCATTAATCATCATGGCACAACTGCCACAAATGCCTTCCCGACAGTCATGATCAAAGGCTACAGGCTCTTCCCCAGTAGCAATTAACCTTTCATTCAGGATATCAAGCATTTCTAGAAAGGAACTATCAGGAGAAATCTCATCGAGTTCATAGTTAACCATTTCTCCTTTGGTATTGGGGCTAGCTTGTCGCCAAATCTTGAGTTTTAAGTGCATTGCTTCCCTTTTTGAATAGTTTAATCCAATCTATAGCAATATGATCTCATTTGTAAAAAATAGCTTAACTTCAGATCCCCCCTCACCCCCCTTAATAAGGGGGGAATTAAAGGGGGGTACAACTGATTTAGTAGGGCTATAGCATTTTCAATGCTTGAGCTTTAGCTTGCTTCTGCTGACATTAATCCCGCATTTACATCGGGTAGCCGCTTTAAGGAGAGGCGTTCATCGGAGACATCAGCAAAGATGGTATCTCCTTCGCTAAACTCACCTCTGAGTAAGGACTTAGCAATGGGGGTTTCGAGATAACGCTGCACCGCACGGCGTAATGGTCGCGCTCCATAGACAGGATCATATCCCACCTCGGCGAGGAAGTCTAATGCTTCTTCAGAGAGTTTGAGAGACAGTTTTTGTTCGCTGAGACGATCTTCGAGATATTGGGTTTGTAAACGGACAATTTGTCGTAACTCATCCCGTTGTAAGGCGTGGAAGATGATCATTTCATCAATGCGGTTAAGAAATTCAGGGCGGAAGTTATCTCGCATGGCATTCATAACGCGATCGCGCATTTCGTCATACCGCGAGTCATCTCCAGACACATCCAGAATCAAGTCTGACCCAATATTACTGGTCATAATGATAATGGTGTTTTTGAAATCGACATTACGCCCTTGGGAATCAGTGAGACGACCATCATCAAGGATTTGCAACATAATGTTAAACACATCAGGATGGGCTTTTTCGATTTCATCAAAGAGAATCACCGCATAAGGGCGACGGCGGATGGGTTCGGTAAGTTGTCCCCCTTCTTCATAGCCCACATATCCCGGCGGTGCGCCAATGAGACGGGAAACCGAGTGTTTTTCCATGTATTCGGACATATCCACGCGGACAAGGGCATTTTCGGTGTCAAAGAGATTGGCAGCGAGTGCCTTGGCTAATTCAGTTTTACCTACGCCTGTGGGACCAAGGAAAATAAAGCTGGAAGTCGGGCGATTGGGATCAGCTAATCCAGCGCGCGATCGCTGTATCGCATCAGCAACGGCGGTAACCGCTTCATTTTGCCCAATGACCCGTTGATGTAATTCTTGTTCTAAGTAGAGAAGTTTTTCTTTCTCCGAAGCCATTAACTTACTAATGGGAATCCCGGTCCACTTAGAAATAATCTCAGCCACATCCGCTTCGGCTACCTCTTCTCGTAAGAGAGTACGCCCACTACTTTGCATCTGTTCTAGCTTCTCTTCAGCTTCTTGACGTTGCCGTTGTAATTCTGTAAGACGACCATAGCGCAATTCTGCTGCCCGATTGAGATCATAATCCCGTTCGGCTTGTTGGATTTCGATATTAACTTGGTCAATGGTTTCCTTGATGCTGCGAATTTCGTCAATGATTTCCTTCTCTGATTGCCATTGGGCGTTGAGTTCATCTTGTTCTTCTTTGAGATCCGCGAGTTCTTTATCGAGGGTTTCAAGGCGTTCTTTTGAGGCAGTATCCTCTTCTTTTTCTAAAGAGAGGCGTTCCATTTCCAATTGCAGGACTTTACGCTCAATTTCGTCCAATTCCTCGGGCTTCGAGGTAATCTCCATTTTCAGTTTTGCCGCCGCTTCATCGACTAAGTCAATGGCTTTGTCAGGGAGAAATCTGTCACTGATATAGCGATCTGACAACATCGCAGCGGCGACTAAGCAACGGTCGGAAATTTTTACCCCATGATGGACTTCGTAGCGTTCTTTTAAACCGCGCAAGATAGAGATGGTATCGGTAACATTTGGTTCATCCACATAAACCGCTTGGAATCGGCGTTCTAGGGCGGCATCTTTCTCGATATTTTGCCGATACTCATCAAGGGTGGTAGCCCCGATACAGCGCAATTCTCCCCGTGCTAGCATCGGTTTGAGTAAGTTACCCGCATCCATCGCCCCTTGGGTAGCGCCAGCACCAACGACTGTGTGAATCTCATCAATAAACATGATGATTTGTCCTTCCGCGTCAGTTACTTCTTTGAGAACTGCTTTTAGGCGTTCTTCAAACTCACCGCGATATTTTGCCCCGGCGACTAATGCACCCATATCAAGGGCAATTAAACGGCGATCGCGCAAGGATTCTGGTACATCCCGACTGACAATCCGTTGCGCTAATCCTTCCACAATAGCAGTTTTTCCGACACCAGGTTCCCCAATTAACACAGGGTTATTTTTCGTCCGACGGGATAAAATTTGCACGGTACGGCGGATTTCATCATCTCGTCCAATTACGGGATCTAGTTTTCCTTGACGCGCCCATTCCGTTAAATCCCGTCCATATTTTTCTAATGCTTCATATTTCCCTTCTGGATTTTGATCCGTCACTTTTTGCGATCCGCGAATTTCTTTGATCACCTCTTTAAGTTTCTCTTCATTGAGTCCAAATTCCTTGTAGAGGCTTTTTCCAAAGCGATCATCTTTGGCAAAAGCTAGAATCAGGTGTTCAATGGAGATATATTCATCTTCAAGGCTTTTCCGATAGTTCTCAGCGCGATCAAAAAGGGAATCTAAACTACGTCCGAGATAAATTGATCCCCCTGGATTAGAGATTTTCGGTTGTCTAGAAATAAACTCATCAGCGCGATCGCGCATTTTTTGGGTATCTACCCCGGCTTTACTAAAGACACTACTGGCTAACCCTTCCTGTTCCAGCAACGACTTCAGCAAGTGTTCACTTTCAATTTGTTGTTGCTGGTTTTGCTTGGCTAAGTCTGGAAGCCGCACAATGGCTTCCCACGCCTTTTCTGTAAATTGATTAGGATTGGTTGGTTGCATATTCTCTTACCTCCTGTAACAGAATTAATAAAGTTTTTTATAGCTCATTTATTATTGATCTTAGTCAGTCAAACTAGAATGATCTGCCTGAAAACCCTACTTTCTAGGGGTGGGTTTCAACATTTTGGAAACAATGACAACGACTTTCTTGCTTAAAATAGAGAAGAAAGCGTTAGTAAGCCAAGAAATCGCTATGCAAGATTTTTTCCAAAATGTTTCCCGTTATCCCCGTTATTTAATTAGTTTTAGTTTAGGGATCTTCTTTGCCCTATTTGAACGGATTAAACCCTTATTTAAGCGTCCTGTCACCGCCACTGCTTTAATCGGCATCATTATCAGCGGCTTTTTCTTACTGGTGTTTACCTTAAGAGGAATGTTAGGTTATACGACTCTCTAGTTATTTGTCCTTTGTAAAACAGTGACCAGTGACCAGTGATAAATGAACAAATAGCGAATAACCAATAACCAATAACCAATTGAATCTAAAGGATTCTCATTTTTATTTAACCCTTCAAGGGTCGTCAAATTAAAGCCCCTTGGGATGAACAATTAGAAACGGTTATTGTCGAAGAAATGGATGGAACACGCATTCCCAGTTCTCCTGCGTTTTTTTAATTAGTTATTGGTTATTTGTTTCCAAACAAGAAAGTCATATAGCCCTACTAAATCAGTTGTACCCCCCTTCAATTCCCCCCTT
>JBKHER010000228.1:0-4774 GCA_046540715.1 Halothece sp. | reverse complement strand
ATAAATTTGCACACTTCTATTTAACTTCTTCCTTCTTTTAATAACGAATATAACTCATGACAGTATTTAGTATTAGCGGTCTTGCTATCCGCCGCCATATCGGAACTCTCGCCATTACTCTCGCGGTGTTAGTGGTCGGAGGACTCTTCTTATTACAAATCCCCGTTGATTTATTGCCCTCCATTACTTATCCTCGCATCGGTGTGCGGATTAGTACCCCTGGGGTATCACCAGAAGTAGCGGTAGAGGAAGTTGCCAAACCCATGGAAGAAGCCCTCCGCGCTACGGAAGGGGTGACGCAGATTTATTCCCAAACCCGAGAAGGGCAAGTGCAATTAGACTTATACTTTGAACCGGGGGAAGATGTGGATCAGGCTTTAAACGATACTACGGCGGCGTTTAATCGGTCTCAAGGACAATTACCGGATGTGGTGGAAGACTCCCGAATTTTCAAATATGATCCCTCCCAGTTGCCCGTGTATGAGTTTGCTTTACAGTCAGATTCTTTACAAGATGTGGATTTGCGCGTCTTTGCTGAGGAAGAATTGGCGCGAGAATTAAATGTAGTGCAGGGGGTAGCTTCGGTAGATGTTTCCGGGGGAGTCACTGAAGAAGTGCGCGTAGAAATTGATCCAATCCGCTTGCAGGCGTTGGGCTTAGGGTTAACTGATGTCTTAGAGGAATTGCGCGATCGCAATGTAGATGTCTCAGGGGGACGATTACCCGAGGAGGAATCGCTCACCCGAACTGTGGGACAATTTGAAAATGCTGATGAAATTCGCAATCTTTCTTTTTCGGTAGGAGAGAGTGAAATTCCTCTGCGAGAGTTTGCCGAGGTGATTGATGGAACAGAAGAACAGCGGGTGTTTGTCACCCTCAATCAGAGTCCGGCGGTGAAACTCAGTGTGCAGAAACAGCCAGCAGCGAATACGCTTAATGTCATTAATGAGGTAAAGAACCGCATTGAACGAATGCGTGATTCGGGTTCAATTCCTGAGGATATGACTTTGGCAACGACCCTTGATGAATCGGTTTTTATTCGTAATTCAATCAATAATGTTGCGACAGCAGGGATAACTGGGGCAGTTTTAGCGTCAGTGGCAGTGTTATTATTCTTAGGATCGTTGCGACAAACCTTCATTATTATTATTGGCATTCCTCTGGCTACGTTTACCGCCATTGTGTTGATGCGCTTGTTTGGTTTATCACTGAATGTGTTTAGTTTAGGGGGATTAGCATTGGGGGTGGGGATTGTAGTGGATAACGCGATCGTGATGCTAGAAACGATCGCGGAAGGAGTAGGGATGACTCCGGGGTATCCGGCAGCGGAAGAGAAGGCAAGTCCCAGTTATATAATTCAACAAGCAGAAACCAGTAGTCGCAGTATTGAATCAGCATTATTAGCAGCAACCAGTACCAATTTAGTGGCGGTGGTTCCGTTTTTACTCATTGGTGGCTTTTTCTCCCTCCTGTTTAATGAGTTAATCCTCACGATTAGCTTTGCCGTTGCTTCCTCGATGTTAATTGCCCTCACAGTGGTTCCCATGTTGGCTTCCCGATTACTGGCAATTCCTCGTAGGAGTGGGGTAGCTAATTTCTGGTTTTTGCGTCGCTTTAATGAACAGTTTCAGTCCGTAACTCGGATGTATCAAGGAGGATTAAAACAGGTTCTTCGGTTTCGGATTTTAGTGATTGCAATGGCTTTCTTGCTTCTTGGCGGTGGCAGTTTTTGGCTAGCAGGGGATTTAGATCAAGAAATTTTACCGCAGATTAATACAGGACAAGCGCGATTATTTGCTCAATTTCCCGATGGGACAACTTTGGAAGAAAATCGCCGTGTCATGGGCTTAGTGGATGAGACATTATTAGCGCAACCAGAAACGGAAAGTGTCTTTACGACAGCAGGAGGGTTTTTATTTGGAACGAATACTTCAGCAAATGTGTTACGGGGATCTAGCACGATTGAACTAACTTCTGGCACTAATGTGGAATCATTTATTAGTCGGGTAAATGAGGAATTAAATCAGTTAAATTTAGTGGATACGCGCCTTCGCATGAGTGCTGGGGATGTACGGGGAATTAATATTGGGAATTCTCCCACACGAGGGGATTTAGATGTGATTGTCCAAGGAAGTGATAGTGCAACGTTACAAGAGGCGGGAGAACAAGTTTTAGAAGCCTTGGAAGAGAATATTGAGAATGTCAGTTTTCGCCCTGATGCTGATCCCCCGCAGTCAGAAATTCAAATTCGACCGGATTGGGAACGGGCCCGGGAGTTGGGCTTGACGGTGAGTGACATTGGGGAGGCATTGCAAACTAACATTGATGGGTCAGTTCCCACAGAGTTACAACGCGGCGATCGCCTAGTGGATATTCGCGTACAATTGCCAGAAGCAACGGTCAGTAGTATTTCTCGTTTAGAAGAAGTGCCTTTATTAGTGGGAGAGAATCGATCGCTGCAGTTAAGAGATATTGCTACAGTCAGTCGAGGAGAAGCCCCAAGTGAGATTCAACGGATTAATCAACGGGAAGTGTATTTAATTGAGGGGAATTTAGAGGAGGGGGCTACCTTAGGAAGCGCGATCGCGCAGGTTAATGCAATCCTCAGTGAATTAGATCTTCCAGAAGGGGTGAGTATTGCCCCGAGTTCAGCAGAAGATACCAATGAGGAATTACAAAATAATCTGAAATTATTAGGTGGACTTGCCACGTTTCTGGTTTTTGTCGTAATGGCAGTCCAGTATAACTCTTTTATTGACCCTTTAGTCATTATGTTAACGGTTCCCCTTGCCTTTGCCGGAGGGATTGTTGGGCTTTATCTCACAGAAACTCCGGTGGGGGCTACGGTATTAGTGGGGGCAATTTTACTGGTGGGGATTGTGGTGAATAATGCCATTGTGATGGTGGAGTTTGCCAACCAAATTTATCACCAGCAACGGGTTAGTCGCCGCCAAGCCATTTTGCAAGCTGCCCCGCAACGGTTACGTCCCATTTTAATGACCACTATTACCACTGTCTTAGGAATGTTTCCTTTGGCATTGGGGTTAGGAGAGGGATCAGAGTTTTTACAACCCTTGGGAATTGTGGTTTTTTCAGGGTTATCTTTAGCAACGTTTCTCACCCTATTAATTATTCCCTGTTTTTATACCCTTCTCCATGATTTATTCCGTTCCGAACCGCCTCCCATTTCTGAACCTGTTTTTCAAACAGAAACCTCAGATCAACAAGCCAAAACTTATTAATGATTGTTCTCATCCCATCCCTAAGCAACTGAGGCAAATGGAATTGTTAAGATTTTAATAAAGGCGAGTAGCCAGTGATTAAAGCTAATGACCAGTAAATTTTTAGAGACAGGTACTGAAACCCAGGATCAAGAACTTAAAGGGCCCCAAGGGAAAGGACTAAGACGGACTTTGCGACTGTTACGCCTGATTTTGCAGCCGATGGGATACATGGAGGATAATGTTCGGCGCTATGGTCATGTATTTAAAATCGGTGGCGATACTTCACCCCCTTTGGTCTATGTGGGCGATCCTAAGCTGGTGCAGAAAATCTTTGCCCTTGATTCTACGCAAGTAAACACTGGGCAAAATAATGGCATTCTTAGGGCGATGGTGGGCGATTACTCAATTCTACTTCTAGATGGCAATGCCCATAAGCGACAACGTAAACTGCTAATGCCCAGTTTCCATGGCGATTACCTCCGTAGTTATCGGCAACTTATTTGTGATTTAACTCGTGACATTAGTGCGGATTGGCAAGCGGGACAATCTATTTTGGCACGCCCTCCCATGCAAAAACTCACCTTAAGCATCATGTTACAGGCGGTTTTTGGTCTTCGAGAAGGAACTCGATTGTCCCAAATTCAAAGTCTGATGAGTTTGATGTTGGATTCCTTTGCTTACCCGATTACGTCTATCTTCTTATTTTTCCCCTCGCTGCAAAAAGATTGGGGGCGTTGGAGTCCTTGGGGACGCTTTATTTACTGGCGAGAACAGTTACGGGAATTGATTTATGACGAAATTCGCGATCGCCGTGAATTCTTAGCCCAAGCGGGAGAAACATCAGAGAAAAGAACTGATATCCTCACTCTATTAATTCAAGCTAGAGATGAAAACGGGGAAGGAATGAGTGATCTAGAACTCCATGATGAACTGATTACTCTTCTATTTGCGGGGCATGAAACCACCACTTCTGCTTTAGTTTGGGTACTGTATTGGATTCACCATTTACCTGAGGTAGAAACAAAAATTCGGTCAGAATTAGCTAGTTTGGGGTCTTCCCCTGATCCTGAAGCTATTAGTCAACTCCCCTATTTGACGGCAGTTTGTCAAGAAGCCTTACGAATTTATCCCATTGCCCCAACCACATTTCCACGCACCTTACGCGAACCCATGACCCTTGCGGGATATTCCTTTGAGGCGGGAACTGCCCTCATGCCAGCAACCTATATGATTCACCACCGAGAGGATCTCTATCCTGAACCGAAGCAGTTTCGCCCAGAGCGATTTTTAGAAAATCAATATGCTCCTCATCAATATCTGCCTTTTGGCGGTGGTCATCGGCGTTGTCTGGGATCAGCTTTAGCGATGATGGAACTCAAGCTAAGTACCGCCACCTTATTACAAAACTTTCAATTCACCCTACCTCGATCGGGTCCGATTCGCCCAGCGCGACGTGGTCTGACTATGGCTCCACCTGCCTCGATGAAAATTAATACCGTTTCTAAAAAGTAAGGTTACAGTTAATCCCCCCTAACCCCCCTTTGAAAGGG
>JBKHER010000227.1:0-4775 GCA_046540715.1 Halothece sp. | reverse complement strand
TAAGGGGGGCTTAAGGAATCGGTGTGTAGCGAACTTTTTTAGATTTCATATGAGAACCAATATGACCACAACCGAGGCTGTTAGGCTGTTCCTCGTCACAGGAATACCTATTCAGAGGTCAAAAAGATTTGAAAGGGCGATCATTTGGTTTTAACCCCATTCTTGTTCTAGTTGTTTTTCTTGTCGTATGATTTCTGTTTTTAAGGCTTCCCAGTCGAGATTGTTGTTAAGGAGAGTCTTTTGAATCATTCCTTCTTGAAGATAGAAAACTTGATCGCTAAAATGTTGGGCAATATCAAACTGATGATTAACCATGATAATTGTCATGTCTTGCTGTTTGAGAATCTCTAACACTCTGCTAGCCGTGGCAATATCTAAAGCAGAAGTGGGTTCATCTAATAATAAAATGTCTGGTTGCATGACTAACCCTCGCGCAATGGTAACAAGCTGACGTTGTCCAAGAGATAATTCTAATTCTGATTTTTCATACCAGTTTTCAGGAAGTTTTAATTGTTCACAATACGTTGTCAGTCGCGTTTTAATTTCTAATGAAGAAAGTTTTTGTATCTTTAAAGGATAAGCAAGGGCTTCGCTGACTGTCATTCCTAACAGTTTGGGTTCTTGAGAAACTAAGACAATGTTTTGACGAAGAGAGATAACAGAAAGTTGGTTGTAGGGGGTTCCGCGATAAAAAAGTTGTCCTGATGTGGGATCACTAAGACGATTAAGTAACCGTAACAGGGAGGTTTTTCCTGATCCTGATGCTCCTAAAAGGACAGCGCGATCGCGCTCTTGGATGTGGAAAGAAATATCGTTTAATAAAGTCGTTAATCCTAAAGGATCTGTTAAGCTGATCTGATTTGCTTCTAAAATAATTTCAGAATCATGATTCATAAAATACAATTGCTCAATTATCTTTATGAATAACTCATTATAGCAGTTTTAACTCTCATGAGGGATCTTCTTGATTTTAGTTATTTGTTGTTTGTTTTTCGTCCTTTATCGCCTAATCAGTAATGACCAATAACTAATTAATGATTCATCATTTCGAGATAGATATGCTCTAAGTTAACGGCTTCCCGAGTTAGAGATTGAATGGGAATATCCGCAAATTCCTCGATAATAGCTTTTAACTCTTTTGATTTAGGTAACCAAAAGGCGAGATAATTTCCATAATTTCGGGGCGTATAACCTAATTCTTTTCCCCGTTGAATGGCTTGTTCTTCTTCGGAGGTTTGAATGATAATAATTTCCGCTGCTGGGATGGCTTCTTTTAAGTTCTCTAAACTACCTTCAGCAATAATTTTTCCGCCTTTGAGAATGCCAATGCGTTGACAGAGTTTTTCCGCTTCGTCTAGTAAATGTGTTGTTAACAAAATGGTCATTCCAGCTTCTCGTAATTGGTTAATTAACGCCCAAATTTCGTAACGAGTTTCAATGTCTAATCCAGTGGTGGGTTCATCTAAAATGACTAATTCTGGCTTGTGAACGAGGGCAACTGCTATATTTAAACGTCGTTGCATTCCCCCGCTTAAATCAGTGACCACACTCTTGGCGCGATCGCGCAATTTAACCGCTTCTAAACACCATTCTACTTGCTCTTTTTGCTGTTGACGACTGAGTCCATATAATTGAGCATAAAACGTTAAGTTTTCTTGGCAACTGAGACTTTTATAAAGTAAATTTTCTTGAGGAGCAATGCCAATAATAGACTTAGTTTTTTCCGAAATAGGATTGCCATGAAATTTTATTGTACCGCGATCGCGCTCTAAGAGATTACATAAAATATTAATTGTTGTTGTTTTTCCCGCACCATTTGGTCCCAATAATCCATAAACCTCTTCCGAATAGGCATTTAAGTTCAGATTATCCAAGACTGTAACTGAACCATAAGCCTTACAAAGTCCCTCAATTGCTAACACTTAAAGTCTCCTCTCTTGTCTTAACATCCCTTGATAAGATAACCAACCACTCCCCATCATTAAAACACTAAAAGCCATTAAAAAAATAAAATGGAACTGAATTTCTACTAGCGTTTTTTCTTCCGCCCAAATCCCCATTAAAGCCTCATTCATGTGAAAAATAGGATTAAATTGGGCAATCTCAAGTAACGCCTCTGGGAATAAAGCCGCTGGAAGAAAGGTTCCCCCGAGGATTAATAACGGCACACCAAACGCCGCCACTAACGCATTCACATCCTCTGTGCGACGGGCTAACTGTGTTCCTAAAATAAATCCTAACCCCACATATGCAACAATACTCATTAGAATAATAAATAACCCTAGAAATATGTATTGCTCAACTTGAACCCCTAAAAATGCAGCCACTAAATAAACTAAAATCCCTTGACCAAATCCAATACAAGCATGAGCCAAAAAGATTCCTAAAAAGTAGGAAACCCCACTCAGGGGCGATAAAAATAGCCGTTTAAGGGTTTTTTGTTCTCTTTCCGAAACCACTGTGGCGACACTTCCTCCTAAACAGCTAAAAAAAAGAGCTGCACCGACTAACGTTACTGGAGCGGCTTGGCTAAACGCTTCCGAGGTTGACAAATTGGCTCGTTCTGCCAAAATAAAGCCGTTAAGTAACAAAATGGTAATGGGGAAAATCGCCCAAAAAATTAAACTGCGTTTTCGTCGCCCTAACTCTAATAAAATGCGTCGGGCTACCGCTAAAGTCTCGTGCCAGTATTTCATTGTGTGAGGAGTTATCGTCTATTTTTTATGGATCACCGTCAATCATCTAACTTTCCTAGGCTTTCGTCAATTTCTCGCCGTAAAGTCCTACAACTACTTGGAATTGGAATTGCCACTGGTGCAATTGGGTATTCTCGAATTGCAAAACCCCAGCCCGCGATCGCGCAAACCACAAATCTTACCCTCCCCACTCAATTAAAAGAGAAAAAAAGCGTGACCGTGATTGGTGCGGGGCTAGCCGGATTAGCCTGTGCTTACGAACTGAGCCAGCGCGGTTTCAAAGTTACCCTACTGGAAAAATCACCGCAACTTGGAGGGAAAATTGCCAGTTGGGATATTCAAGTGGGAGACGAAGCCTTCCGCATGGAACATGGCTTTCACGGCTTCTTTCCCCAGTATTACAACTTTAATCGCCTCATAGAAGAACTTAACATTCGGGATAACCTTCACTCTTTAGAGTTTTATTCCGTTGTTTTCCGTGATGGCGAATATAACCCTGAAGTTTTCCGTCCTAACCATTCTGCATTCCCTTGGAATATCATCGATTTAGCCATCTCTTCCTCTAACGTGCTTCGTTGGGGAATTGATCTCAGCGATCCCAAACACTGGGAAGTTTTCCGTGAAATTGGTGGGTTTCATATCCCCAATAGTTTTGATCGTCTTGACAATATCGCTGTTTCAGACTGGGTAGAAGGGAGTTTTCCCAAAGGCTTATATGACCTTTATTTTCACCCCTTTGCCAAATCAAGTCTGAATGCCCCTGATAAACTTAGTGTTGGGGAGCTCATGCAATTTTTCCATTTCTACTTTTTTGGTAATCCCGAAGGATTGGCTTTTTATGGCACAAATAATGACATGGGAACTAGCATCGTTACCCCGATCGCCGAAGCAATTAAAAGCAACGGTGGAACAATTATCTCCGAAGCGGAAGTAACCCAGATTCAATGTCAAGATGGAAACGTTAAAAACCTCACCTATCAAAAAGGAACTCGACAGCCACAAGCCCCCTTTTGGGTAAATCAAAATCCTCATCTCAGTGATCAGCAAGCCACCTATTATGGCGCAGGAGATGAAGTTTACACCACCACCGAAAATGAAAACGAAGCCATTTCCTTAACTTGTACCCATCAGGGATGTACCGTGAAACGACAAGCGGATGGGCAATTTCTGTGTCCCTGTCATGGGTCATTATTTGCTGCCGATGGCACCGTTTTAAGTGGCCCGGCCAAGCAGGATTTACCAAGGTTACAAATTGTCCAAAAAGAGATAAATTCTGTGCAATTAGTAGGAATGGAAAGTTCCGAGGAGAAGCAGGGAGAGACACTCAGCAGCGACTATTTTGTTTTTGCCACTGACGTTCCTGGAGTTAAACATTTATTTTCTCTGGCCCAAGGAGATGTCACCGCAGAACAAAGACAAAAAATTGAAGAATTAGCGATCGCTGATCCGTTTGCTGTGGCAAGATTCTGGTTTGATCGCGATTTTACTTGGGAACATAGTTATTTTGCCTCCCTTTCTGGATATACCCTCACCGATAGCATTTGTCTTTATCACCGTATCCAAGAAGAATATATCGCTTGGAGCGAAAAAACAGGGGGAAGTGTGGTTGAACTTCACGCTTACTGTTATCCCGAAACTGATTTTCCCGACCAGAAAACGCTCTTAAATACCTTTGAACAAGAACTGTATGAGATTGTTCCCGAACTTGCCCAAGCCAACCTATTACATCAACAATTGGTGAATCAAAAGAACTTTTCGGGCTACCCTCCTGGTAGTTACGAAAACCGTCCCGAAACCGAAACCGTCATGGCAAATCTTTTTTTCGCTGGCGATTGGGTCAAAATGCCCTTTCCCTGTGGCTTAATGGAACGGGCGGTTAGTAGTGGCTTCTTAGCTGCCAATGCCATTTTAAGTAAACAAGGACTACAACAACGGAAATTATTATCCGTAAAACCAAAAGGGATTTTCACTATTTAATCCATGAGTAATTGGCAAATTTGCTAGCATGAAACTACTGAAACCCGAAACTTGGTTAAATTTTCTCTCCCTCCTGCCCGGAACTCTCTTAACCCTTCTTAC